>JAVZVD010000005.1 GCA_038878695.1 Fervidicoccaceae archaeon | reverse complement strand
TGTCGTGGTACTCTTGATTGTCTTCGCCTTCGCCGCAGGTAAAAAAGGCGCCAAGCAGGCTATTGCGGATAGTAAGAGGTTTGTGCAGCGGGTAGGAGGAGAGAGACGCTTCGTGAAAAGGAGGGTGTGAAAATGCCCTCGCTAAAATACATGGCACAGCAGGCCAAGTCTGCTGCCTACGTTGAAACGCTGAAAAAGCTGCTTGACGAGTTTGAAGTAGGGGGAGAAACACTGGCTACAGTACTCGACCCGGCCATAAGCACCTGCGCAAAGCTAGCGAAAAACAAGAACGACTTCGTGACCTGCTTACGCGAGATAGCGGACACTTTGAAGCAAACCGCATCAAAAGTAAAGTAAAAATAATTTTTTTTATTATTAATATTTTACTACTTTCTCTTTTTTATGAAGCGGTACTGCGTTTCCTTCCCCTCCCAGAGGGTTTCCTTTCCTTCTCTCACGTGCCGCACGAAACGTAACCCCTCTACCTCCCAGTCTGGTGTCTCCGCTTCTTCCTTTTTCTCTTCTCCTTTTCTTTTCACGAAGAGTGGCTCCTTTGGCTCAAGCTTTAGCCCGCGCCACCTCCATATCCGCGGCAGTCTTTCACCTCTCTCTTTCTTCTCCGCTTCCCTCTCCCTCTTCGTGCTGGTGTACTCTTTCACCTGCTCTGAGAGTATGACTGTCGTGTTTAACGCCATGTGCCAGAAGATAGCTACCGCACCGGCGCCTGCAGTCCAGAGCTGGAGGTAGAAGTATCCGCTGGGAAGGTAGTAAAGTAGTGAGGTTGCAGTAGCTGCTACTTTCTTCCAGGTTTCAACGCCGGCTAGGTAACGTAGTTGCCACGCCGGGTGCATGAGCGCCCATATCACAGTTCCAAGCCAGGCTCCCGGCTGTCCGAGCAGCATTAGCGGCAGTCCGCGAAACGTCAGCTCCTCAAAGAAAGGGTAGAAGAGACCGGTGAGAGTGAGGCTCTGCAGGGCGTCTTCGAAGCTAGCCCCGTAGATGTAGTAGTCCACGCCTATGAGTTTGTCGAGCATGAGCCGGAGCACGGCCGGTGCTAGCACAAACAGTATGAACCCCGGTATGCTCCCCGCTATCTGCTCGATCATTTAGCAACCCCCTTTCTCACACTCGGTTTTCAACCCTTATTTTTGTCCCTTCCTTTACCGCTTTTATCTCTAAGCTATTGAGAGAAGCTGCACTGCTTCTAGCGACGATCTCCTCCAGCTTGTTGAGGAGCATCTTATAGTGGAATTTGCAGAGCCAGTACAACTTTCCCTCCATTTCAATGGCGCACCACACCGGTGCGCCATCACCGTAACTACAGGTAGGCTCTCGTGCCACAGCTGATTGGCTAGCGACAAATATATAGCTTCACTCCTTCTCACTCTCATGTGAGCGAGAAGGAGGTAAAGAAAATACTGGATTCAATCAAATTGGTTGCCCCAGTACACCTGTTCCATACACGCGGTCGTGATTGGGCAGTCTACGTACCTTACCGCTATGCCCGGGTGATCGGGTTGCAGCCCGGGCAGAGGTATGAGATAAGGGAGGGGGATGAGTACGTCCTTTACATTCCCTCTCTCAACGGGAGGGGGAGGCGGGTGCGCAGGATTGCGCGGAAGCATTGCGCCCTTCCGGTTCCACGCTCCTTCGCTGCAAAAGCAAAAAGCGATTACCTTCGCCTTGTAGCACTCGAAGGAGGAGTGCTTCTGCTAGAAACGTTTAAGCCCCTCGATCCGCTCTTCACTAGTAGGAGAAGAGGGAAGCCAGTTGAAGGCAAAGAGGAAGATGAGGGGGGCACCGGTTCCCCGTTTTCTTTCGACAGTGATGTTCACGTTCTTGTACCTAAGCTGGAGCTGGTGCACCAGGAATGAAACCTTCCTCTGGTCGAAGAGCCGAACGCGGAGCAGCCAGTAGTCCTTGAACGTGATTATCTTGTCCAGGATGGGGAGGGCCCACTCGAGGTTGTACTTATTGCTGAGCGAGAGATAGAAGAGAGTGTTGCCTCCCGTGCTGTAGCTGTCCACAATGGATAGCGGATCCTTCGATACGAACTCCACGTCGCGCAGCCTGCTAGCCACCTCGAGGATGGTTGAGACGGCGTCCGCGTACTTGTACTTCTGCGGGTTAGCGTGGAGAGCGTAGAACACCAGCGAGGCGACCACTATGCTGCTCAAGCCTCGCAGCTTGGCCTCCTTCAGAAGGTCTTTGGCTATGGAAACCAACTCTCTGGAAGCCGGTAGAAGGGCGAGAAGCGCTATCACACTACCCGACTCCCTTTGCGCCTCCGAGACGAGAGCCTGCAGAACGCCGTTCACATCGTTCACCACTATGCGCTTGAACCTGCTCCGAGGAGCGAACTGCGCTAGAACGGCAGCTCCATCCAAGACCTCTACCAGCGTGCCCTCTCTCACGGGCGCTTTTGCCGCAATAGAGACGAGCGTCTTCGCCACTATCCAGTCATCGAGGGAAAACACGGGTGCGGAGGTGGAGTACCCTTTCACCAGCTCGAGCGCGGACTTGTAGAAATCCCTTAAACCTTCCGCTTTCTCCTCAGCTTCTCCCTCCGGTCTGCTCGGCGCTTGCTCCTCTCTCTCCAGCTTTCTCAACTGCTCTTGGAGCTCGGATAGTAGTTGCCGGATCTCCGACACGGGAAGAGAAGAGAAAAAGGAGATATATTTTACGCGTGAGGTTAGAACCTCAGGAGAGCTTCCACTCTTTCCAGCGTTGAGGAAATGCTCAACTCTCTCGCAGCCTCTCCGAACTCTTCAACCATTGCTAGGAGCCTACCCTTCAACCCCCTCACCACCTCATACACCCGGGCTTTCACCGTGACCGGAGTGCCTAGGAACATGACGCCCTTCCGGATGGAGTAACCCCGCTTCTTCATCTCGTACTTGACGGCCATCCGCAAGTAGTCGAGCAGGTCGGTTGACGAAAGCACCCTCCGCGCATCTTCCGCGTTCCCAGTTTTGATCAAACCAGTGATGAGCGTGAGCGCGTTGGAGAGCCGCGTTTCATCGTCTATCCGTAGCTTGAAACCATCGTCTATTCGTAGCTTGAAACTGTTGAGATGCTTGAAGGCTATGAGCAGTATGTTGTCGCGCGGCTCCAAGCGTGAGAGACTGTTTCTGAAATCCTCCAATGATGAAGAGAAAGGATCTACGTGGAGCTCCTCCCTCACCCTCCTCCTAGCGTCTTCGATATCCTCTATGATCATGGACAGCTTCTTCTCCCGTGGTGCGATCTGGTACTCGAGCAGCCGGCGCACATTAGCATCAACATAGAGACGCTCAAAGTCTCCTCCCCGCAGCACGATTCCGGAGACAGGAACGTATCTGTTCGCTATCGGGCTTATAGTGCCGTCCTTGTCTACCTTCAGAGCTGGGATGCTGGGCAACCGCTTCCCTCCCTTTCCGTAGCAGATTATGTAAAGCGTCGCTTGCGGCGCTAGGCCCTTCACCTTCTCGAAGACCTCCAGCCACGGCTTTACGACGTTCTCGATCTTTCGCCTAGGCGTCCGCTCGAAGAACGCCTCAAGGAACGCGTCAAGCGGGTCGAGCTGCTTCGGCTTTACTGGCTTCCTCCTCTTCCGTTCGAGATCCTCGATCCTTCGCATGGATTCGTTAAAGTAAATTGAGAATGCGTGCGCTGCAGCAATGAAGCCGGAGGTAGAGAGAAGAGAGAGGTCTATCTCTGGTGGTGGGGAACGAGGTAGATAACGCGTAACTGATCTCGGTAGCGATAAGCGGTGCACCAGCATCCTGAAGCTGTAGCGGGCAACCACCACGGCTAGCTGCGTTACTAACTCACGCTTGACCCCGTACCTGTACCAGTCGATGAAAGCCATGATCCCTTTCGGAGAGAAGATCGCCAGGCGTGGGATGAAAATAGTGTAGTACCTGCTACATCTGAGCAGCTCCTCCTCCGACGGGAGCTGCGGTATCGGAAAGACCTTCACCATCGGCTCGAAGCCCATTTGCCCACTCGTCACCTCGATTATAGCGTCACGGTCTACAATGATTGCGCGCCCCCCTTCCTGAAGCACCCTATTGACTATGCGAGCGACTTCGCCACGCTCGTCCTCCACCTCAAGAGAAGTAATGCACCTCTCTCCCAGGGCCTCTGCAAGCTGTTTCCTCTCATCTACCAGTTGAACGCTGAAAGACCCGTTGTGCCATTCGATTGAAACGCGCCGGGCAACCTTGTAACGGTCTACTGTAGCGCGCGCTACCGTAATCTTCACTCCTCCAATACGCCTCTCGAAGAAGGAAACCGCATTCGCCAGTTCCTCCTTCTTGATCTTCCCTTCGCAAAGCATGTGAAGGTGAGTGCACTCGGCCAACGCAAACTTTCGCTCCGGAACTACCTTCTTCACCCGGATTTTCACGTAGCACTCCAGCAGCTCCGGTAGCCTGTCTCCAGTAAGCGCGCATGTCTCCTGGACAGCTTTTTCAAAGTCGCTGTACATCACGTTAGTCAAGATTATGAGGAAACCGCGACACGCCAGCGCCACGTTCCCCTTGCTCGCCATCAGGAACTCCTTGATCTGAGAGCGGTTCAGCACGTAGTGCTCCCCCTCCTTCAGCTGCGGGAGGGGGGCCGGTTTACGATTGAAAGGTACTAGTAACCCCGGGACTGAAAGGAAACCCCTCAGCACAGATACAATATCTGTCATAGCGTAACACCCTTCAGCAGTACTTCCAACTCCTCCAGCTTTGAAAGCAAACCTAGGATCTTCTCCCTCCGCTCCTCTATCTTCCTCCTTAGATCGGCAAGGAAATCGACTCCTTGTCGTTTAAGGAGGCACCAGAGCAGGAAAATGGCTGCCAGCTCTCCAAGGTTGTTCGATTCTAACACATAGGAGAAGCCATAATCGTCATCTCCCGTTTCCTTGATGACCACAAAGAGAACCGACCCTTTCTCATCGTTCACTTCTATCCCCACTCTTATAAAACGAGCCTGCCGGGGAAAGTCCTCCACGTCCTCGAAGCCACCACCTATGAGCATTACTAGCTCCTCTGGTAGCTCCACGTTGACCTCGTAATCAATCTTGATTGGAATTGGGGGAAGTTGAATCCAAACATTCTCCTTGAGCAGCTGCTCAAATGCATGTAAAGAGTTGATCACCCACTCCGGCGCCGCTTCCTCTAGCTCTTTCATCGCAGCCAGAAAAGCTTTCATCTCTTTCCTTTCCATCCCAATCATGGAAGAACACCCATCTTCTCCCGGATTTGGAAAAAGCATGTAGTAACCCACCGGTTAGAACTGTCGTACTGCTTCAACGCGTGAAGGAGGCATCGTTCGCTTCAACCTCTCAAGGAAGCGTTGATCGTTGGTGTACTTTTCCGCTAGGGCTAAGTACTCGCTTAGTGTGCGCCGTCTCTCTTCGAGATCGATC
>JAVZVD010000004.1 GCA_038878695.1 Fervidicoccaceae archaeon | reverse complement strand
AATTAAATGAGGAGGATCGTGCTCGTTAGCGTCGTGTTAATCCTCTGATTAGGCGAGCTATGTTGCGTATGAACTGTTCGTTGCTCTTCTTGTCTGGTACGAAACCGCGGATGTATATCTCGTTCCATGCGCGTCCGTTGAACCAGCGTATGATCGTGACCGGTACGGCGTAGGTTTCGGAGAACGCGCGTAGGACGTCGGGGTATTTTTCCGCTAAGCGTTTCTGCTCCTTACTTCCGTAGGCTTGTATCCATTCGGGGGAAAACGTCTTAGAGATCTGCTGTTCTACGGCTGCGGCTGGTGAGCGTGCGCCGACAAACCGGGGTATGAAGGGTACTCCAAGTTCCGAAGCTAGCTGTCGCAGAATGGGTTCCAGCCTCGTGCAGCGGGGGCACTCTGGATCGTACTCCAGGATGATTTCAACGTACATCGCCCCTCCCCCTGATCACGGAGATCCAGGGGTTGCCGGTTACGAAGTCCGGTAAGACATCCTTGACTGTGTTATCCTCCATACGCGTTTCTTCATGCACCTGAAGCTGTATCCTAGCCTGCAGGTCGAGAAGCAGCTCTGCGACACGCATGTTCAAGCGGGTTAACGTAGCGAGCAGGTGCCTGATCTCCCGAAGCTCCTCCAAAATCTCATCTCTCGCATGCTCGCTTAGGTACTCGTCTTCCACGCTTCAACACCTGCTGCAACCCCTCTTTTACGTTCTCTTTTGTCAGCCTACCGAGCTCCTTCCGGTAGAAGATGCACGGTAGCGCGACAACGCTACCATCGTTGGAGGGGGTAAAGACTATTTGACGCCTACCGGCCGGGCAATCGTCAGCCAAGAAGACGCCGTTCTCCTCTAATCGCCTGAGCGCCTCTTCTGGTACGGTGACTCCAGCCCCACGAACGGGCATGGCCACGATGGGCACATCGGGGAAGAGAGCTTTCAGCTTGAGTATATCATTGATATTATCGGGGAAGACGGTCGAACGAATCACCACACCCCGTCCTCTCAAGGCTATCACCAGCCTTACGGCCTTCAACCAGAGGGGGAGACCGCGCTCCTTATCATGCCTATCACCGAAATAGTCTATGCTGACCTCCACTAGGTCGGGAGCTGCCGCTAGGACGGCGTCAGGGTCAAAAGCGTTCGTGACGACGGTGACCCAAAAACCTCTTTTTCGTGCTTCCTCAACGTAGCTGGATAGCTGCTTTCCCAGAACGCTGGGTTCACCACCGCTAATGACTACAGCGGCCTCCGGGTCTACTTCCTGGAGAGCATCGAGAATCAGAGCGTAGATGTCGAGTGGGATAACGCCTGTCCCTCTTCCTCCCCTCAGGGGACAGAAGGAGCAAAGAGCGGGACACTTTTGCGTTACCTCGAATACGAACTGCATCAGCACAACCCCTTCAACTTCAACTTCTTTTCCAGCTGCTTGAACATAGTGCTCGTGTTCTTCCTTTTCTTTGCCATACCTCCAGCCCCATTAGCTGCTGCACTTGGAAACTTTTTATTCATTGCGACACTTCATGAATAAATACCTCGAGGCCACTCTCTCTTCGTGCCTGAGGCTGGTGCTGTTTCCGCGTTTGCGGCAGGGTTGATAGTGGGGCTAGCGGCAGGTGTCGCTTTCTCTCTTAGCTGGGGTATAGCGGAGGGGGTGAAGCTCTACAACCCTCAAGCCGATATCACTCTTCCCCTTTCCATCTACTTCGGCTTCTTTGTGTCTGGCGCCTTAGTGGGAGGCATTGCCGTGCTCGTGCTAAGGCGAATGGGACGTCTGCCTGAGCCCTCCGGCTACCCGTTCCCAGCGGCTCCGATACAGGTGCAGATAGCGTTAAGGAGGATGAGGAGCGTAATAGAGGGGGGTGAGTAGTGTCAAGCCAGGTTAAGGTCGTCGCTGACGCCGTGGCGAACGTCGTAAACCAGCGTTTGCAACCGCTAGTAACAACAGTACAGAGCCTCCGGGCCGATGTAGAGGCGCTGAAGGCGCAGTTGAGGGAGAGCAGAGAAGAGCAGATAAAGCCGATACTGGAGGCACTATTTCGCGTCAGACTCGAGGAAGCTGCAACGACTGTAGCAGCTGCTGCAGTAGGGGCTCTGCAGCAGCGGATAGACGTACTAGAGGCGCAGCTTGGAGAGTTCCGCTCCCTTCTGCAAGAGCTTGCGCAAACCCTCAAATCGCTGGACAACCGGTTGCAGTCGCTGATCTCCGTATCATCTTCGCAAACAACGCGAGAGCTAGGAGCATACGTCGTACGCTTGGAACAGGCAATCAACAAGTTTGGGCTGTACACTCATAATGTTGGCGAGGAGGTGAAGAACGCTACCAGAAGCGCTGTGATGGAAGCGCTTTCCCAAGCAAAGATAGAAGCACCTAGAGAGCTGGTAGACGTGCTGAAGGGTATCATCGAAACCAACAAGAGCATTTTGGAACGCCTGCAGCGCCTCGAGGAGCAGCTCTCAGCCATGCAAGCAACTGAAAGCCTTTTCGAGGAGTTCCAGCTGAAGGAGAGCGAAGAGGAAGAAAAAGGAAGGGAGGGTCAGGAGGAGAGAAAGAGAAGAAAGGGCTAGCTTCTAGGAAACCACGAATAAAAACCTGAGATCTATGATGGAAACGGGGTGGTGAGGGTTTGAGCGCTATAGTTAATCCGCGCGAGATAGAGGAAGCCATTGCACGCGTCCTAGCCCCCTCCGCTCCACGGATATACCGTCCACCGGTTTTCCCGAAGTACGCGGGCGCCAACGAGTACCTTTATGGCGTTCCAATTTTCGTGTTTGGAGAGGGGGTGCGGGGGCAGTATGTGCGTCACAGCTACGTGGATAGGGAGGGAGTCCGCTACTGGTTGATCGAGTACGGTGTAGTCAATATTTACGGTGTCCTCTCCTCTAAACGCTTCGGAAAGGGTATGTCCCTTCCTCTCGTCATCCTCGGTCTTCCCACCCACTACGCCAGGATGATGCATGTTGAAGACTTCGAGAACTTCCTGGTGGAGGAGGTTGTGCTGGGTTATATGGAGGTTGAGGAGAGGAGGATTCTCAACCTTGATCGCGTGTCGCGCGGGCTTGACCCTGTGATGATTGTCGATCTCTATGGGATCTTCACCAGCCCCGCTTCTACTCCGAGTGAACTGATCGATAGGCTCGTGGAGGCTTCAAGGGCTGTGGAAGCGCTTCAACGAGCTGTGTGGGAGTACGAGAAGAGGGCGCAACTGATGGAGACCAACCTCAGGATGGCGCAAGCCGAGGTCAACGCCTTGCGGGCCCTCTTGCAGGATCTACAGTTCCGTTTCGAGAAGCTGGCAAGCGAGAACACGCAGATCTATAGTGAACTCGTTAGGCTGCGAGAAGAGTTGAAGGTGAGGGGGAGAGAGGTGGCAGCTGGAACGGAGACTGCTGAAGCATTGATCTCCCTCGTCAACCGGGTGGTCGAGCTGATCGGAGAGCTAGTCGAAGCATCCTCCAAATCCATGGACGAGGCTAGGACGGCCTACGAGCGGGCGCTCACACTGCAGAGAGAGCTAGCCGCTCGAGCCGCAGAGAAAACCGCTGCACAACCCCCTACAGCCGCACCCTCACCACCCCCACCGCAGGAGGAGGAAACCGGTGGGGAAGAGAGGGAGGAGGCTGAGTGAGCTACGACATTATAACTCTGCACCTTTCTAGGATAGAGGAGCTTCTGAGGAAGGCTTCCACAGACGCGGTGGGAAGGAGAAAGTACATGGAGGAGGCGAGAAGAGAGCTGGAAAGGGCAGAGCGAGAGTTCAACAGCTTTTTGAGCAAGATGATGCCGGAGCGCATCACGGATGAGCGGTTCTCCATTGCCGTAGAGGCCGTCAACAATGTTTCCCTGAGCTTCAGCCAGCTGCGGAGAGAACTAGTCCGCGGGGTTCCCACGAGAGCGTTAGCCACGCTCCTGAAGCTTGAAGAAGCCCTATCCAGGGCTAGGAGCACGCTCATACTCCTTGGCGCGGGAGCCCCGTTCCCCTTAATCTTCCAGGTCACGCCGGAGTTCCTTCGAGGGCCCGTACGGCCACCAGAGGAGATCCAGTTGCTCGGAGGCATGGTGGCACAGATCTACGGTATCCTGACGAGGAGAGGACGAATGAGAGTTGAAGAGCTGGCACGCGAGCTGAACATCACGCAAGAGACGCGGGAAGCTTTCAACACAGCGATCACAGAGCTCCTCCAGCGCCGCTACGCGCGTATCTCCGTTGACGAGAGAGGGAACTTGTACCTCGAACCATTGTAGTAGCTTCTACAAATTAGTTAACATAATAATATAGTTAAAATTTTTACAGCAACAGAGCACGGAAAACCGAAAACCCCGGAGAAAACGGGGTTGCTTGCATGAGCCTGGAGCTGGAAGAGAGGTTTCTCATGCAAAAAATTTTTTAACAGAGGTTCAACACTATAGGTGGAAACGATATGGAAGCATTTAATCAAGCCTGGCTGAAGCGCCGCGCTCAATACTCCACTGTTGCTTTCCTCCGCTCTGCCGATCCGAAGCGCCTCGATCAGTTTGTTCTCTTCATCCATAACATCTACTCTTCCGCGTCAATCCCCATGCAGTTCCGCATCTACCTTTTCAAGCCGTGGAGCGGCCTCTTTTCTGTTAGTGTGAAAGACGGGAGCATATCATATTCCCCCGTTATTCAGAGCACAACTTCTCTAGGCTCATTCGGCTCCGCTATGCCCGCGCAACCAATCCGCGAACTACCGCAGGCGCTAATCTTCCTCGACAATGAAATGAGGAAGGGAGATGCTAGGATCATCGCCATCTTCTGGGGGCTCGCCCCCTTCAAGAATGTAACCGACCCTGAGTTTGCGCTTCTCACGCGCTTCCTCCGTAACGCTATCTTCAGCTATGACTACTACGCTGCTTTCCACTTCATCGTTATCTTTACCGAAAACCCTGAACTAGTCACAGATGAAGACACTCTGCGGCGCTCCATTGTCGTAAGCGTGGAACCTTCCACTCTGGAGGAGCGGGAGAAACTGCTGCGCGATATAGCGGAGAAACTTGGATTATCCGTGGAGGAGAGAGAGGTTAGGATGCTGGCAGAGGCTATGCGTGGCCTAACGTTGCATGAAGTGGAGTCTGTGGCGTTGGAGTCTATTTTCCGTCACCAGAAGTACGACATGGCGGCGATGACGGCGTTCAAGTACGACATTGTGAGGAAGCAGGGGCTGCTGGACGTGGAAGAACCGACCCACGGCTTCGAAGCCGTGGGCGGCTACGACGCTCTGAAAGAGTTCGTAATCTCCAACGTGATCAAAGTGTTCAGCAACCCTGAGAAAGCGAAGCGGCTCGGGATTGATCCCCCGCGCGGCATCCTTCTCTTCGGCCCTCCAGGTACCGGGAAAACGTGGTTCGCCCGCGCCCTTGCGCGTGAATTACGCTTACCTTTCCTTCGGTTGCGCGGAGAGAAAATCGTTTCAATGTGGTACGGAGAGACAACGCGGCTCATGGCGCAAGCCCTACGGCTAGCCGAAGAGGTCGCTCCCTGCGTTCTTTTCATCGATGAGATAGACAGGTTCGGAAAAAGAGGAGGGATCGCAGAGCACGAAGAGACACGCCGCGCCTTCTCCGTGCTGCTGGAGTGGCTAGGCGACTCCAGAAGACGCACGATAGTTGTTGGAACAACGAACAGGGTACAGGATCTCGACGAGGCGTTCATACGTGTCGGCCGCTTCGATTACCTCATCCCTGTTCTCTACCCTGATTACCAGGCCCGCTACGAGATACTACGTATCCACACATCGGTGGTGCGCCGCGTCCCATTAGCGAAAACGGTGAACCTGAAAGATGTAGCAGCTGCTACAGAACTGTGGAGCGGGGCAGAACTTGCTGAGCTAGTGCTACGCGCTGCTAGAAACGCTTTGCAGCGTGACGCTGACGTAGTGACGATGGAGGACTTCGAAGCAGCGC
>JAVZVD010000003.1 GCA_038878695.1 Fervidicoccaceae archaeon | reverse complement strand
TGCTGGCCAAGGCCGTCGCGACGGAGAGCGAGGCCAACTTCATCGCCATAAGAGGCCCCGAGATACTGAGCAAGTGGGTCGGCGAGAGCGAGAGGGCGATAAGGGAGCTGTTCAGGAGAGCGAGGCAGGTAGCTCCGGCTGTGATATTCTTCGATGAAATGGACTCCATAGCAGTGGCCAGGGGGCTGCGCTACGACTCGAGCGGGGTCACAGATAGAATAGTGAATCAGCTCCTCACGGAGATGGACGGGATACAACCTCTGACGAACGTCGTCGTCATAGGGGCCACAAACAGGCCCGACTTGATCGACCCAGCGCTCTTAAGGCCTGGCAGATTCGACAGATTGGTCTACGTCCCGCCTCCAGACAAGAGAGCCAGATTAGAGATTCTCAAAATACACACGCGAAGGGTGCCCCTGGCCGACGACGTCAACCTCGAGGAGCTGGCCGAGATAACTCACGGCTACACCGGCGCAGACCTCGAGGCCTTAGTGCGCGAGGCGGTGTTCCTCGCCCTAAGAGAAAGACTCGAGGCTAGGCCCATCGAGATGAAATACTTCCTCCGCGCGCTAGAAATCGTGGGTCCAAGTCTCACCGAGGAGGACATAAAGCGCTACGAGAGGATGGCTCGCGAGCTGAAGAAGCTCGCGACAGGCTGAAAGCCGCTTAGGGAAGAAGACGACGATGACGAACGACCTCTCTAGGGAAAGCCTAGAGAAGATTGCCGAGGCGTCTCTCGAGAGAGGGGCCGAGCTCGTAGCCGAGGAATTCAAGAGGCTCCTCAAGAGGGTGAGGATGGACCTCAAGGCCAGCGCGAAGTTGAGACATAGACGGCTCCTAGTGATATGCGGCGGCTCTCCCGAGAAGCAAGGGACGTTGGCAGCCTACACTCTCCGCAGCCTGGCTCTGACTAGAAAACGAGCCGGCTCTCAGAGCTTTAGCGTGCTCTACATATATCACGACGAGTTTGAGCCCTCGAAGCTCAGGAAGGAAGTGTTCAAGCTCTACATGAAGAGGTTCGCTAGCAAGCGAGAGCTGGGAGTCGAGAGGACGATAGACGTCTACGAGAAAACCGATAGGTACCTGGGGATGACGTTCGACGCCCTAGTGTTAGATCTCAATGACGACCTCAGACCCAATGACGTGGGCAGACTCGTCGAAGTGGTCCGAGGAGGCGGGGTCGTCGTCTTCCTCGCACCTCCCTGGAGCTCGTGGGATGTCGCTCTCACGCTCTTCAAGCAGCGCCTCCTCGTACCCGGCTTCGCTGAGCCCAGGCACATTTTCATTACGAGGTTCAAACGCAAGCTAATGGAACACGACGGGATCTACATCTACAACGCCGAGAAGGACGAGATAATCAAGAGGCCTAGGGTTCGTAGGCCTAAACTCTCTGCCACGGAAACGCAAGCCGCGGGGCAGGTCACGCGACCCAAAGGAAGAGCGTTTCCCTCGGTCCTCTACGACATGGCTCTCACGAGCGACCAAGCGGAGGCAATCGAGGCTCTGGAGAGCCTCGTCCCGAGACCTAAGAAGGGGAGGAAATCTGTCGTGGTTATCACGTCGGATCGAGGCAGAGGCAAGTCCTGCGCCGTCGGCATAGGTCTCGTAGGACTCGCCGAGGCCTTGAGACGCTACAAGCACAGGGTCCGTATAATTGTCACGGCTCCGTCGCCTACCAACGTCCAATCTCTCTTCTCTCTCGCGTGCGCCGCCGCTAGAACTCTAGGTCACGAAGTGCGTACGATAGAAAAAGAGGGGACAGTGATAGAGCTCAAAGGCCCCTTCTATTCGATTGAGTACTGGGAGCCTTTAGCCGCCTCGAGAGTTAGAGGCGATGTGCTGGCGACGGACGAGGCCTCTGGCATCCATGTCCCAATGTTGCTGAGGCTTTACGAGTCCTACGATAGGCTGATCTTCACGGCGACGATACACGGCTACGAGGGAGCTGGCCGAGGCTTCTCTGTGAGGTTTCTCGGAGCTCTTAAGAACGACCCGAGAGCCGATCTCCGAATGTGCGAGCTCGAGGAGCCCATTAGGTACGGTCCCGGCGATCCAGTTGAAGCCTGGCTCTACGACACGCTGCTGTTGAGCGCCGAGCCTGCGGAGCTAGATGAGGACGACATGAGAGCGATCGAGAGAGGAGATCTTCGATACGTTGAGCTAGAGCCGGCGGATCTGTTCTCGGAACGTGGCGAGGAGACTCTCAAGCAGCTCTTCGGGATCTACGTCCTCGCGCACTATAGGAACGAGCCGGACGACTTAGGCATGCTGGCCGACGCTCCCCACCATCTTATTAGGGCGGTAGTGCTGCCGAGCGGGAAGGTCGTCTGCTCGCTCCAGGTGGCCGTAGAAGGAGGACTCGAGGAGGAGCTCATCGAGGTATTACTGAGAGGGAGCAAGATCCCCGGCAACATCATACCCGATAGATTGTTAAAGCACCTCAGGTTCCGAGAAGCCGGTCGAATGAAAGGTTACAGGATAGTCAGAATAGCGACTCATCCGGCGGTTCAGGGGCGTGGCATAGGCTCCTTCGCCATCTCGATGCTCCTGGAAGAGGCCAAGCGCTTAGGCATGGACTGGATCGGCAGCGGCTTCGGCGTCAACGCTCAGCTCCTCTCGTTCTGGTTGAAGAACGGCTTCGTGCCTCTCCACATGAGCCCGGATAGGAACCCCGTGAGCGGTGAGTACACGCTAATAGTACTTAAGCCTGTGAGCAGCGCGGCCGAGCTCCTCGTCAGGGTCGGGAAGGGGTGCTTCCTCAGGAAGCTCCTCAAGAGTCTCCGCGACGTCTATAGAGAACTCGAGACAGAGGTCGCTCTCATGCTGATCAAGACCCTCGAGGGCGACGAGGAGAGAGACCTGCTTCCTCTCGACGAGATAAATGCCGAGAGACTTTGGATCTACGCTCACGGTCCCATGACCTACGAGGCCTCGAGTGATGTTATGCTCGATGTCGCTATGCACTACTTCACACACTACGGGAAAACCAAGGTCTCGCTCTCGAAAGAGGAGGAGCTCGTGCTGTTGGCCAAAGTGCTGCAGTGCAAGGGGTGGGAAGAGGTGGCCCGAGAGCTGAAGCAAGACGAGACCAAAGTGATGTACAAATTGAAAGACGTGGCGCGGAAGTTCGTCGAGGCGTACCTAGGGCGCGGGCCCGACTCGGAGGTGGGCTTGAGCCTTGAGCGAGAGGCCTGAGCCGGGCTCCCCTGTCCTCCTCGTGTTTCGGGATGGAAGCGCCAGAGTAATCATCGCTGAGAGGGGTCGCGTGCTCGATACGAAACACGGACGCGTGCTGCACGACGACGTGCTGTCGAGCGCGTGGGGCTCTACCGTGATGACGAGTACAGGGTCTAAAGCCTTCGTGTTTAAGCCTTCTCTCATCGACATTCAAATGCACGTGGCCGAGAGAGTCACTCAGGTCATTTATCCGAAAGACTGGTGCTTCATGATAGCGGCCGCCGGCGTCGGGCCCGGCTCGATCGTGGTCGAGGTGGGGACCGGGTCGGGCTTTCTCACGATGGCGCTCGCTTGCGCGGTCAGGCCCACCGGACGCGTTTACACCTTCGACGTCCGGAGAGAGTTCGTTGACGCGGCCAGGAGGAACGTGGGGCTCAGCGGCTGCGGCGACGTGGTAGAATTCTTCGAGCTGGACGCGAAGTCCGGGATCCCCGTGAGAGGGGCCGATGCTGCTTTCGTCGACGTGCCGGACCCCTGGAACCTCCTCCGGCCTCTGCATGAAGCCCTGAAGAGCTCAGGCTCGCTGGCCGTCTTCCTGCCAACGGTCAATCAGGTCTCCAAATTG
This sequence comes from Fervidicoccaceae archaeon, assembly GCA_038878695.1. Taxonomy (NCBI): domain Archaea; kingdom Thermoproteati; phylum Thermoproteota; class Thermoprotei; order Fervidicoccales; family Fervidicoccaceae; species Fervidicoccaceae archaeon. The sequence continues at coordinate 251,317 of JAVZVD010000003.1, read as the reverse complement.
CTCGCCGAGTCCTCAAAGAGCGAGCTCTTCGGATATCCCAGAGTCTTCGAGATTATGCTCAGAGAGTATCAGCCGGACCCCAGCGCTCTTAGACCCATATCGATCCAAGTGGCTCATACAGGCTACGTGGTGTTGCTGAGGAGGCTCGCAGCGATCGATGAGGATCGACGTTAGAAATCCTTATCAGGAGGATCGACGCCGAGAAGAGCGCGTGGGAAGTTGCCCCTGAGCCTCGGAACCCCGGAGATCCTGATAATACTGGCCATAGCCCTTCTCATACTGGGCCCGAGCAAATTGCCGCAGCTGGCCAGGTCCCTGGGAGAGGCGCTCAGGGAGTATAGAAGAGCGGTTAGCGGGGAGGAGAACAGGCCTCGGGCCGAGAGGATGCCCGAGGTAGACGACGAGCTCCTCCTCAAGTTGGCCGAGAGGCTCGGCGTGAGCCGCGAAGGTAAGACGCCTGAAGAGCTCAAGCGCGAAATCCTAGAGAAGGCCAGAGAGAGCGGCCTCTTAGAGGAGGCGAGAGGTTCTAGTTAAGCCCTCCCTCGCGACTCGGCCTCCTCCGTCGCTTGCTCGCTGATCTTCTCCACGACTAGCAGCGGACCTCTCTTTTCTAGGACCCTTACGAGATCTCCGGCGGTTACGGGTCCGCCTCGACTAATCGCTCTCCAGTATTCTCCCTCGATAATGACGAAGCCCTCGGTGTTCTCGTCGAAGTTGTCGAGCGCCCTACCAGTCTTCCCTTCTACGGTCCAATACTCAAAGGGCTTCTTCTTCCTCACCTGAATGATCTTGTAGATAGCAAAGCCCGTGAGAGGGCCGAGCAGTCCGCCGCTCGCATAGGCCGCGTACAAGAAGCCTCTGGCGTATTCCCTCGAGAAGTAGTAGCCTCCGCCCGTCGGGAGGAGAGCTATTCCAAAGAGCAGCATAGCTATGCCTGTCATGCCGAGCACGCCGAAGCCCGGCGTGACGAGCTCTGTCACGAGAAGCGCCGTGCCGGCCGCCAAAAGAAACAAGGTCGTAGCGTTGATGCTATAGCCGGACCCGAGGAAGCCAAGCGCCAACAAGAGTACTCCGAGCGGAGCGTATTGCGGGTGGCCAGCCACTATCGATAAGAGAGTTATCGCTAAGCCGAGCGACAAAAGGACGCTATTGAGCATAGGCTCCGAGAGATGGTGCACTATCTTGACCCTCATGGGAGGCTCGTATCGCTCTACCGCAGCCCCGTCGGTCACCAACAAGAACCTCTTGCCCGCGTAGGGGATGAATACCTCCGTGCCATTCATCTGCCTCAGGAGATCGCTCAGGTCCCGAGCGACGTAGTTTATCACGCCGTACTTCAGCGCATCTTCCGCCCCCAAGTTCAAGTTCTCCGTAACGAACGCCCTCACCGCGGTCATGTTCCTGCCTTTGGGCCCCGCGTGCTCATCGAGGAACTCAAGTATCGGGTTGATTATCTTCGTGTCGTTCACGGGCACGTATCTGCCGGTGAGAGGGTCGTACTCTATTGGTTGCATAGACCCTATGATCGTGCCCGGCTGCATGGCCGCTACGTGCATCGTCACTAGTATGAGGGTCCCAGCGCTCAGAGCCCACCTATCGACGACCATGCCGACGACGGGTATCTTCGCTCGGTCGATCGCCAAGGCTATGTTAAGGGCGGAGTTCAGAAGCCCTCCGGGGGTATTGAGCTCAAAGACGACGAGGGCTCTCTCGCTCTCTGCTCTGCTTATGGCTCCGCTCACTAGCTCCTCCATAGCTGTGTCGATTATGCCATCGATCCTAGCCACCAGCACCTTATTGCCTATAAGCGTGTGCTCCGGCTCAACCTGCTGAGCTAACGCGAACTGAGACAAGAGAGAGGCTGAGGTCAATGCGACAAGTAATAATGTCAAAAAGACGCTCGTACGTGCTGCGCTCATAGCGCTCTCCTCGACGTCGCTCTCTAGACGACTCACCCGCTCTCGCCGCTCTTCTCCCTCTGCTGAGATGCCCTCGTGAGCGCCAGCAGCCCACCCATCTGCGAGAACTCCTGAGGCATCACTACAATTAGATTCTTCTCCCTGGCCACCTCTATGAGGGTCTGGAGCTCTCTCAATCTCATGGCCAGCGGGTGTATCTCGTAGAACTCCGCGGCCTCTGACATTATGCTGGCGGCCTGCCTCTCGCCCTCGGCCTCGATTACTCTGGCTCTCCTGAACCTCTCGGCCTCGGCCTGCTTGGCCATAGCCCTCAGCATGCTCTCGGGCAGCTTAACCTCCTTGAGCGTGACGGTCGTCACCTTTATGCCCCAAGGATCCGTCAACTCGTCGATTATCTTCTGAAGTCTCTTATTGATCTCTTCTCTTTTAGTCAGGAGGTCGTCTAACTCGACCTGACCTATGACGTCTCTCAACGTAGTCTGGGAGATCATCATCACCGCGAAGTGGTAGTTCTCAACGCTAACTATGGCCTTTACCGGATCCATGACCTTATAGTACACCACGGCATCTACTCCCACCGTGACGTTGTCCTTTGTGATTATCTTCTGCTCGGGTACGTCGACGGCGACGACTCTGAGGTCCACTTTGACCAGGGAATCGACGAATGGAATAATGAAGAAGAGTCCGGGCCCCTTAGCTCCCAGCAGCCTGCCGAGCCTGAACACGACCGCTCTCTCGTACTCACGCACTATCTTAATGGTCATGGAGAGGAGGAGGACGACTACGAGTAGCGTTATCAACATCCAAGCCAATCTAGCTAAGGTCTCGGCGAGCGTGGGCACCTACCATCTCACCGAGTAAAGAATTAAGACTCCCCCGTAATAAAAAGGCGCTCGAGCGCCGAGACTCGACGGTGTATCCACGTTGGGGCGGGAGAGAGCGAAGCGCGAGGAGTTAAGGCGAGAGCTCGTTGAGCTCATCGAAGAGAGCCGGGACTCTTGGATCAAGGCAGCGTTCTTCTCTGACCCGACCGTGGCTAATCTGCTCGAGGAGCTGCACGAGAGGTGGGCCGGCTCGGGAGGCGTGGGGGCGCCGCTCGACTACGCGGAGCAGAACGAATTAGAGGAGCTAGTCACTAGGGCTAGGAGATATTCCTCCATGAGCAGCTCCGAGGCCGCTAGACTGGTTATTGAGAGAATGACTGGCTCTCCGAGGTAGTGCTCAAAGGACGACGAGATTACAAGATCGACCTCGCGCCGCCGATGAGAGAGACTATGCGCTCGATCAACGTCTCCATAGGTCTGCTCTCGACCACCTTCACGAGAGCCTTCGCGGGTTCAGGCGTTATCGAAGCGATCTCTATTCTATCCGTCACGGCGATAGCCTTAGAGTTCGAGTCGAGCGCTGACATTATGAGATCGAGTAACTCGAGCTTCGCCTCCGTCTCCTCGAGACCTAAAATGACCTGGACGAGGTATCTCTCGCCCTCGCGGACCAGCACGGCGGTGGGCTTGTAGTCCGCCCCCGACCTCCCCATGACTTCTCTCCCGATCTTCACGTTCCAACCCATCTCGCCTAGCTTCTGCAACTCTCTAACGATGAACTCCTCCTCCGCGGACCTCTTAGGGGGGTAAAGAATCCTGTAGAGGGCCTTGAGAGCGATGAGGGCCTTCCTACCGGCCGGCCTCATCTTCACGATTTTGGATTTCGCCACCGCGATCTCTTCGATGCAGTCGGCCGACTTTAGGAGATCGAGATATCTGCTCAACATCTTCGAGTTGAGATTGGTCCTATACATCAAATGCGTCTTCTTCACACCTCTGTCGCCGGAGGCCGCAACAGTGCTCATTATCTCATAGAGTATCTCCACGTCCGATCTGTATTTCCTTTTCTCGACCGCTTGGGTGCTATCCATGACTCTCGGCTCCACTCGAGTTATCTATGCTATGTTATCTATATCATATTAACACTTAATAAGTTACACTTAATGAGAGCCAGCGCGCTCAGAGACTTAGCTGAGATAACTGCGCGAGCACCCTCTTTCTGACCTCGGCGAGGGGCCTCGGTGTCCTCACGATTCTTCCTCTCATCACAGCCGGCTTGAGCAGAGGTTCTGGTGAGGTTCCGTCCGAGCACTCGGGCGCCGACGCGCCCCACCTTACGACGTGATCTTCGTTGACGCTGCACCTGTAGACCTGTCTGGCCCCCGGCAGTTTCCCCCTCTTGGTCCTGGGCCTCCAAGCGCCTCCTTCCATTACCTCCACTATGTCCATGCTGATGTCGACGCTGGGGGGAAAGGCTATGGATGTGCCAACGCCGAAGCCGTCTACTAAGTCTCTCAGCCCGGCCGCCTCCTCCTCATCGATTCCCCCGCTGACGAAAATCTTGACACGCTCGAAGCCCTCGAGCCTCAGAGCCCATCTCACCTCCTCAACGATTCTCCTCATGTCTCCTCTCCTCGAGCTGGGCGTATCGAGCCTGACGCCGCTCAGCCTCTCCCCGAGAGTCCTAGCCGCTCTCAGAGCCTCCTCCCGCTCGTCTAAGAAGGTGTCCACTAACACGATCCTCGGGACTTCAGGCTCGACGTGCTTGTCGAATGCCTCAGCCGCTCTCTCGACGCCGCCGAGAACTATCACGAGGGAGTGGGGCATTGTGCCCACGGGCTCTACCTCGTTGTACTTCCTGGATAGGGCTCCGCTAACTCCGTCGACCCCGCCTATCAGAGCGGCTCTATCCACTGCGGGCTGAACGATTGGGTGCACGCACCTGAGGCCAAAGAACAGCACGGTCTTCTCGCCAGCCGCTTTCTTTATTCTAGCCGCCTTTGTCGCGATGCTTGTGTAGAACCTGAGCATTCCGAGCAGACTCGTCTCGAGCTCCACGAACTCGGAGTACGGGCCTTCTATCAACACGAGAGGCTGGAGGGCTCTGAAGACCGTGCCCTCCTCCATAGCGTAGACGTCGACGCTTCTGCCCTCGAAGAGCTTCAGCGCCTCATCTACTCCGGCCAAGACGGCCCAATTGTAGCCCCTCGGAAGCCCGTAGGCGTGGACCTCGGCTCTTACTCGAACCCCCTCTAGCCCCTCCCTCTCTAGGATCTTCTTGGTCCTCAAGAAATAGATGTCCGTAGCTTCGCCTCGTAAGATCTCGTCGTCGCTCGCCACTATGAATTTCACATCTGGTTCCCTCGCTTCGGGCCAACACGTCCTAGCGATTACCACATTTTAATCTTTTTTATTACTCTATTTCTACGGGGTCCCCCGGTCCGTGAAGCTCTCATATTTAGTTCGAACGCCGAGGTCCGGTCATCCCCCGCCGGTCATCGGATTGATCTTCTTGAGAGGCAGCTTGAGGTGCTCGGCCACTCGCTGAGTTGCCCAGAAGTACGATCTACTGCCAGTGCTTCTCCTGAGCTTGAAGCTCTTATAGACGCATTTCAACAGGAGCTCGCCTCTCGGGGAATAGACCGCCAGAGAGCCCGAGACCCTCCCGCCGAGCGACTTCACGAGCCTCACCTGAACGAGGACCGCCCCCTCACGCGGCGGGTCCTCCAGGCGAACCTCCTTCGCCGAGCCGCGGGAATAAATGGGCTTCGTCGGCGTTCCTTGAGAAGCGTCGACTTCCTCAACCTGACCGCTCTTCCACACCCAGTAAGCGTTAGCGAAGCACGCGTGCTTCCCGGTGGAGCTCCGGCTCTTCTCGATCCTACAGATGACGGGCAAGAGTCCTCCCCATCGCTCGAGCGTGGATTCCACCGCGCTGGGAAAAACTTTGAGCCTCGGCGACATCTCTCAGCTAATAATGACGCAGTCCCCGTGCTCCTCGGCGACTCCCCTCGCCGGCTCGAGCGCTAGAGTCAAGTCGACGCGAGCTAGAGGCCTCGTTAGCGTCAAGCGCGCTTCCCCCGCCTTTATCACGATACAGTGGGCTGAGCTCTTCAGGGAGCGCTCCTCGAGCAGCTTCCCCTCGCCGCTCGAGTAAACGCGTAGCTCTATCTCGAAACTCGATGGACTCGCAATCAAACGAATTAGTGCCTTCCTCTCCTCTTTCTCGCTCAATCAGCGCCACCCAAGACCCTCAGCGCGACCCTCAAAATCTCGGTTCCCCTCTCGAGCGTCCCGAGAGAGCCCGCGGCGCACGAAGACTCATCGAAGCTTTTCACGTTATCAGGCACGAGGCCTGGTCTGCGAATGAGGAGCGGAACGGGGTCGCTGCTATGCGATCTAAGAGAACAAGGCGTGGCGTGATCGGACGTGATTATGACGGAGAGGTCACGCTCTAGCTCGAGCAACTCGCCTAGAAAGTACTCATCGATAAGCTCGATGCTCCTCCTCTTGCCCTCATGATCTCCGTCGTGCCCGTACTCGTCGGGCCCCTTCACGTGCACGTACACGAAGTCGCTGTGAGAGAGTTCTCGCGATACCGCTCTCGCGAGCTCTTCGTAGTATCTCCTCTTGTTTCGAGCCCTCGGTATCTCCGAGGAGACCCTCATGCCGGTCGCCTTCGCTATGCCGATTTCGACTGGCATCTCCGCTATAGCTGAGCAACGCACCCAATGCCCGATCTTGAGCCTGAGAGGAGTGAGGCGAGGGAGTTTGTCGCCGGCGTCGCGCAGTAGGATGGCGTTAGCCTCGGGAAGGCCGCGGCTTCTTCTGCGAGCGTTAACGTGGTGAGAGGAGAGGACCTCGATCGCTCTCCTCGTGAACTCGTTGACTAGTTGGGCCGCCCGAAGAGGCGCTTCCCCCTCAAGTAGCGGGCGCGCCTCGGCCACTTTGCGCGGGAATTCGCTCGCCGCCTCGGAGGCGAGGCCCTTCCTCACGTACGCGGGGTCAGTGTTACTGACCTCCGCGGAGAGCTCTTTTTCGTGGCCCAATACTACGACGACTCTGTGCCCCACAGTATGTCTCACGCGCGCGTAGCCTTTCCCTCCATCGAGCTCCATGCCGTCGAGGGCTCGAGCTAGCTCTTTCCCCTCGCTTTCGTCGAGTACTCTACCGGCTCTCCTATCGATTATCTCCATTGTCGTGGGGTCCACCGTCGCGAAGTTGCCGCGGAGAGCTATCTCGTGTCCCTCGACGAAGTTGAGCCCGGCTCCTAGAGCCTCTAGCGGGCCCCGACCGGTGTAATACCGCTTAGGGTCGTAACCCAATATGGAGAGGACCGCGACGTCACTCTCCGGGGCTACTCCGCGAGCGACCGGATAGACGAGGCCGCACCGACCAGCTCTGGCCAGCAAGTCTAGTCTAGGCTTACGGGCGGTCTGGAGAGCGGTCGTCTCTCGAGATGGAGAGCCCGCGACCCCGTCGATGACGAAGTAAACGAGCCCCACGTTCTCATCCCCCGAGGTAGAGCGCGACCGGAATTGAGTCGAGGAGGTCCGTGGCGCTTATGCCCTCGCCGAGGCGCCGCGTCGCCATTTCTCCCGCTCTCCCGTTCACGTATGCAGCGATGAAGGCCGCCTCGAATATATCGCGCGTCCTCTTGACCAGAGCCGCCACGATACCAGAGAGCACGTCGCCCGTGCCGCCCGTCGACATGGCCGGCGTGCCCGTGGAGTTCCTCATGCACTTCTCCCCCTTGCATATCACGTCCACGGGAGCCTTGAGGAGCACGACGGACTCGCTCCTGGTGCTCAACTCGATGACCGTCCTCTCTTGCGGGAGATCACTCGGCAAGCCGTAGCCCTCGGAGAGGACTCTCAGCTCCCCTCTGTGGGGCGTGAGCACAGCTCTCCACCCCAGCTTGGGCCTCAATCGAGCCGCAACCTTGAGAGCGTCGGCGTCGACCACGAGAGGGGGGGCCCCCGAGGCCTTCCAGGCCTTCTCGAGGAAGACTGTGACGAACTCTTCGGTCTCTCTATTCAGTGACATGCCAGGCCCCAGCACGATAGAGTCGGACTTCTTCACGAACTCCATTACTTTGTCCAGGTGATCGGGGCTGAGGTAATCTCTGCCAACCGAGAACGTGATTATGTTTGGCGAGAAGGATGCGACAACGGGCCTCACGATCTCCGGGACGCCAACGAAGACTAGGTCCGCTCCGGTCCTCAGAGCCGCCATGGCAGCTAGAGCTGGGGCGCCAACGTATTCTACGCTGCCGCCCAGCACCAGCACCCTCCCCCCGTCGCCCTTCTTAGCATCCTTAGGTTTCCTTAAGACGAGGTGTCTGACGTGGCCCGGACCCACGTATTCTTCCGCTGCCCTCGGTATCCCCACGTTGCATACTACCACTTCGCCGACTCGAGAGCGCTCTAACACGTGCACGGGCTTCCTATAATGTATCGCGACGGTATAATCGGCGAAGACTGCCACGTCGCCGATGTAGCCGCAGTCCGGGTCCAGCCCGCTCGGTATATCGATAGCTATCTTCCGTGCTTTAGATGCATTTATCGCCTCGATGGCCTCGCGGATCGGGCTCCTCAGAGGAGGCCTCACTCCGGTGCCCAATATCGCGTCGATTATGAGAGATGCTCCCTCTAAACCCGCCGGACCGTGCTCCCTAAAGTACTGGATCTCTACTCCGGCTGCGCTCAGGAGAGCAAAGTTCGTCCTCGCGTCCGGGTGCTCGATCTCCTCGCGACCGTAGAGCGCCAGGACCCTGACCCTGTAACCGCGCGAGGCTAGGTGCCTCGCCGCTACGAAGCCGTCACCCGCGTTGCCTCCGCGCCCGGTCACAACGACGACGAGCTTTTCTTCGCGGGGCTCGCCGAGGAGCTGAGCCGCTAAGTCGGCCACGCACTTGCCGGCGCACTCCATCAAGTGGGAGAGCGAGAGCCCGAGAGTTGAGGCATTCTCTTCTATAGCTCTCACGTACCTGGACTCGAGAACCTCGCCCAGCAAGCTCCCTCCTCGGCTCAGCGTCCGTTCTCGGCTTCGATTCTGAGCTCGAGGTTGTGCTTCTCGGCTACTCTCCTGATTTTTCTCAATTTCCTGGAGGCAGCCCTGGCGGCCTCTCTTGGGACTCTGACGATGACGGCCACGTCGTCGATCTCGACGGTAGCCTCCGGCAGTAGGCGCTCTATTTGCGCTTTGAGCGAGCTCTTAGGCTTCTCCTTGCTCCTCCTCACCGGTACGACTACGACTTGCTCGCCGAACGTGTATAGCTCATACTCAAGCTCTCCCGTGATGAAGTCCCTCACCTCGACTACAGGCCTCGAGAGCTCGGCCTCCTTGAGGCCGGTTGGCAGCTTTATCGTCATTGTTATCTCGTAGACCTTCCTGACTGTCCCTTTATCGAGGAAGATCAGCGTATCTACGATGCTCGGTATCACGCCGAGCTCCACGCGACCGATGAATCTTTGTATCGCGTCTATCGGCGACGTGGCGTGGAGGACCCCTATCATGCCTATGCCCGCGAGCCTTAAGTCGACGTAGAGCTTGAAGTCCTCATCGGTCCTCAGCTCGTCAAAGACCGTGTAATCAGGCCTGCTGAGGAGCAAAATATCGTGTAATTCTCCCTTCTCGGCCAAGTGCTTGCTGTACTGAACAATATTGGGCGGCAATACCATGTCGCGCGGAGACTCAATGGTTTTTACTATCTTGCCCTTGCTGGCGTAGTATTCGGCCAGCGCTTGAGCGAACGTGGTTTTGCCCATGCCAGGCGCTCCTGCTACTAATATGCCCTCGGCCCTCTGCTCGAGTCTCTCGAGGAGCTTGCTTCCCAGCTCGTAGTCCGAGAGCGATAGCTTGACGAGAGGCCTCACCGCCGTGACCTCCCACCTGCTCCCCATGGGGGGTTTTACTACGATGATCCTATAGCGCTCCAGCTGGACTATCGTGCTACCCGCTCTGTCTATCTCAATAAAGGAGTCCTCGCGCGATTTCGCCTCCTCCACGATCTCCTCAACTATTTCTTGGATCTCCTCACGGCTCAAGGGCTTCTCTGTTATCTTCTCGAAGACCCAGTAGCCCGGCGTGCCCCTCTTAGCTACCGGAGGGGCCCCCTCTATTAGGTGCACGCTCATCGTTCTCTCGTCGAAGAATTCTTCCAGCTTCAGCCTCCCCCTCCTCTTATTTCCCGGCAAATAGACTACTCTCAGCCCTAAGGCTGAAGCGGCCAGTCTCGACACCTCGTCGCTCGTCACTAACACGGCGTTCAGCTCTCGAGCAAGCTCTCTCGCCGCTGCGCTGAGGATCAGAGGATCGAGATTTCTCGGGTCACGCGGCGTATCTCCGACGAAGATCACCTCGAGACCCTTCTGGGAGGCCAGCCTGGCGAGGGAGGAGAGCTCTTCGAGGCTGGCGAGGCCCAGCGACCTCCCCTCGGCGGCTAGCCTCTCGAGATACGTCAGAATAGCCCGGTGCACGTATATTTTGCTGCCCGGCCCAAGAGAGCCCTTCTCGATCAGACTCGTTGGGGCTCCTCGCATTATCGAGCTTAAGTCTAGGACGTAAGCCTCGCCCTCGAGGCTGGCTGCGATCGACGCCATCTCGTCCATCCACTACGAGCGGGAGTTCGTCTCTTTCCCTAATAAGCGGCTCCTGCTATATCGCGAAGAGTGCCCGCGGGTGAGCTCGATGAAGAGCTCGGTGAGAAGAGCGATCGCCCTCATTGAGATGGTGAGGCCTCTCAATTCTCTCATGATGGCCGCGGCGGTGCTAGTCGGGGCGCTCATAGTCGCGCCGAGCCACCGAGATCTCTCGGACAACGCGCTTCGTCTGTTGATCGGCTCGATCGTGGGATTCTCTTTGACCGCCTCCTCGATGGTCTTCAATGATATCATGGACGTAGAAATAGACAGGATCAATGCTCCTCACAGACCTATACCGAGCGGCAGAGCGAGCGTTGAGGAGGCTTGGGTCCTGTTCTCGGTCCTCTCGGTCGTCGGCATAGCTCTCTCCGCTCTCACGGGCCCTTACACGCTAGCTCTCGCCTCATCTTCTCTAGCCTCTTCGTGCCTCTACAGCCGTTGGGGCAAAAGGCTGGGGCTCCTTGGAAACGCTATGGTGAGTTACAACGTGGCGATCCCCATACCGTACGGTAGCCTCCTCATAGAGCGGATCGAGCCCAAGATCCTCGTCTTCTCTCTGATGATATTCCTGGCCAACATGGGAAGGGAGGTCACTAAAGGCATCGCTGACGAGGAGGGAGATAAAGCTCGCGGCGTGAGGACTCTCTGCGTGACTCGCGGCCCCGCGGTGGCAGCGGCGGTCTCCGTCGCGTTCTACTCCGCTGCCGTGGCTCTCTCACCCTTCCCCCTCCTGATGGGCTGGACTGGTCCGCTCTACGGCGCTCTAGTGGCTCTCGTAGACTTCGGATTCGCTTACTCTTCAATCGAATTATTGAGGGCGCCTTCGAGGAGCTCGGCGCTGAAGATCAAGCGGAGGGCGCTGCTCCTCATGTTGTTGGGGCTGTTAGCCTTCGCGCTCAGCCGAATTAGATGAGTCCTCCCCCTTTTATAGCGAGAGCCGCGGAGAGGCCTCAGCGGTATCAAAGCCTTGGTCTCTCCCGGCGATGCTCTGTCGAAAGTGGTGCTCTTAGTCGATTGGAGCGAGGAGAGCTCCAAGGCTCTCGTAAATCTACTGGAGGCGAGGAAGCTTCTGCACTCGATCGGCCCCGAGATCTTCCCGAGCGAGGTAGAGGTGATAGAGGCCGAAGTAAGTGGGGAGCCCTCTTGGGCGAGTCCCCCCGCACTAATTGTCAGCGGCTCCGTGATATTGTCGGGGAGAGCTCCAACGATCGACGAGTTATTAGACGCTCTGCTGCTCGGGTGCGTAACGAGCGAGGCGGAGAAGTTCGACCCCCTGAGATCCGCTAGGAGCTCGGCGAGTGCCGGCTCGGCCTCTCTCCTCGAGAGTTAGGGATTCTTATGATCCATTTATAGATGTTTAGATGTTTTGGTTATAGGGGAGGAGGGCGAATTCTCGCGCGAATTCCTCGTACTCCGCAATGAATTTGCGCCCCTTGTCCGTTATGTGTATTAGCCCGGTAACCTCGTCGACCTTGACGAGCTTAAGCGATAGAGCTAACGCGAGGTGCCTCTCCATGACGCGAAAGTCCAGCCTGGCCCTGTTCGCCAGCTGCGTCTTCCTCAGACCTCCGTTGGTCAGAGACCTCAACATGTCGTAGATTATCTCGAGCGTGGACCTCTTCTCTGAGTTCAACCGCTCCTCGTAGGTGGCGCAGACCAAAGCGCATCAAGTCTCCGGGGGATCCGTCTCTTCACGTCACTTTTCTACTGTGCTCGATAAGTTCGTTATCCTTCATGGTAATCCATCGCGATTTTGCAATCTATAAGAATCAATTCTACTTACATGAGGGTCAGTTAGATTCTTGAGAGAGAGGAGGTCATGCGCTCTCGAGAGGGCTTCCCGCGTCACCTTGGCGTTACCGCTCCGCGTCCTCTCAAGCCCGTCTATGGTTACAAAGCGCCATCCCATCTCTCTTCCAACGTAAACTGCTACAAGGGGCACGCAGGATTCTCCGATTCTCCTTCTCCACTCCTCTAGCTTCTCGATCTGCTCTTTCTCGACATATATTGTCGAGCTCTTGCGCCTAGTCTTGACTTCTATGACCAACACCCGACCGTTCCTTATCGCGACGATGTCCGGTTGAAGGACGTGCTTCGCCTTAGCGCCGCTGGCCGGCCCTCTCACGCACGCGAAGCCCATGCTCCACAGCTTCCTCGCCAACTCCCTCTCCTTTGAGAAGCCGCGGGAGCGGCTGGAGCCTCTACGCGCCTCCATATACATCACGTCTCTAATTATGCTACATAATTATCTTATCTCAGGTTTGCGTTTCCGGCTCTTTTGACCCCCCTTTTAAAGGGGCAGGAGCTCTCCTCTCCATCAAGCGCCAAAAGCTCCTCTACTTAGGTTTTCCCTTAGAAGAGAGCTCTCTAGATAACATTTCTCCGATTACATCGTAACCGTATATCTGTTTGAGCCTCTCTCTACCCTCGGGCGTCACTCTGCTGGGATGCCAAGGCGGGTCCAGCGTCACCTCGACCCGCACGCTCTTGGCCTCGGGCACTCTCCTCTTGATCTCCTCCTCTACGAGCGTCGCCATGTAAAACGCGATAGGGCAGAAAGGCGTCGTCACGCCCATCTTAACGTAGATTTCTCCTTCCTCGCTGACCTTCGCCTCGTAAACGAGGCCGAGGTCGTAGATGTTAACTGGGATCTCGGGGTCATATACTTCCCGGAGAGCTCTCACGAGCTTTTCCTCGAGCTCGCTCTGCGACAACCCAATTTCTACCCCGCGCGTGAGAGCTCGCTACTTTCCTTCATTAATTTTCGCCTTACCAAAATTAGAGAGACTATGGGGGCCGACAGGAGAGAGGAGGCGCCACCTATGAACGACGCTAAGCCCAGGGGGTCCGAGAGCCCTCTCCTAGCCGATAATGCAACGAGGAGGACTGCTACCAAGAGGAGCGGGACCTGATACTTGAAGAATTGGGCCAGAGATCTTCGGCTCGGGGTCGACCTCTTCAAGGGAGTCTCACGCTCTCAAGTCTAGGGTGCTCGTCAACTTGTTCAAGAGCTCGTGGCTCGATAGCGAGTACTTGACCTCGCGGAACCACTTCCTGAGTTCGACTACCTTCGACCGAACCTTGGCAGGGTCTTCGCCGTCTATTGCGACTCTCCTCATGAGGAATGCTATCTCGACCATCTCCTGCTCTCTCATGCCGTACCTCGTCATCTCCTGCACGCCTATTCTTATCCCACTCGGGTTAGCTGCTGCCGTTGGAGGGTCCCAGGGCAATAGATTCTTGTTGACGATTATGTTCGCCTCCTCGAGGATCGAAGCCACCTTGGCTCCGCCGCCTTGGGCCGATACATCCACGAGGACTTGATGGCTTCGCGTGTAGCCCAGCCTCTCGCCGACCACCTTGAAGCCCTCCTCCGCTAGAGCCTCGGCCAGCCTCCTCGCGTTCTTCACGATTTGATCAGCATAGCTCTCGCCGTGCACCATCATCTCGGCCGCCGTGACTATCGTTGCCGGTATCCTATGGAGATGGTGATTGCTGACAAAGTAGGGAAAGATCGTCTTTGACACGAGCTTGTAGACCTCCTCTTCCGAGAAAGCTATCAAGCCGCCCTGCGGACCCGGGAAAGTCTTGTGGGTGCTCGCCGTAAGAGCGCTGCCCCCGAGCTTCAATGGATTCTGCCATCTTTTCCCCACTATGAGTCCGAGGACGTGGGCGCCGTCGTAGACCACGCGGGCTTCCACCGTCGCGGCGACTTGAGCTATCTCGCGAACCGGGTGCGGGAACAAGTAAACGCTGCCTCCCAAAATCACGAACTTGGGCTTAACGCTCTCGATCACTCGGGCTGCCCCGTCGACATCTACGTTCATGCTATCGGCGTCGTAGGGTAGCTCGCGTTGCTTGAGACCGAGAGCTCCGACGGTGCCGAACTCCGTGTGACTGACGTGGCTCCCCGCCTGCACCGGGGCTACAAGCACGACGTCCCCGGGCTGAGCGAGCGCTCGGAAGACGGCCGCGTTGGCTACGGTCCCGCTCACGGGCCTTGACTCGATCATCTCGGTCCCTAGCAGCTCTCCCATCATTTGCTGCAACATGAGCTCCAGCTCGTCGATCTCGCGCGTACCTTGGTAGAACCTCTTCCTAGGTTTGCCCTCGGCATATCTCCCCATGAAGTCGCTCAGGTAAGCCTTCTCGGCGAGAGGGCTCATGACGTTCTCGCTGGCGATTAAGTTTAGACACTCGAGCCTCCGTCTCCTGTTAGCCTCGTTGATGAGCTCGATAGCCTTCTCCAGGTAGATTAGAGCTCTACCCTCCAAGCCCATCGCACCAGCGGTGAGTGAATAGAGCTCCTTTAAAAGATTAAAAGCTCGGCGCGCAGTCGGGTTGAGGCGTCTCTCTCTCCCACAGAGGTCTGCCCTCTCGAGTCGGAGGAGCGAGCCAGTCTACTACTTCGAGCGGCCTCTCGTGATACACCACGACCCTTACCGCGCCCAAAGGGCTCTCGCTTTCGTGATCGACTAACGAAAGCCTCCCACCAGCTAGCGCCTGCTTATGAATGAGCACCCTGAGCGTTTCCTCGCTGGCTCCGCTCAACATCCTCTTCCTGGCGGCGTCGAGTATTCTCTCCCTTCTGAGAAGGTCGCGCAATTTGGCTAGGGAAGATAAGCACCTTGAGACGGCCACGAGCCTCTTCTCACTCGCCTCTTCCTCCACGAACACGCGCTCCGGCTCTACGATGCGGTTCAAGAGCTCCAAGAGCTTCGATTCATCCTCGGTGAATCTCACCGGGACCTCCACGCGTACCTTCCACTGCATTCCTCGAGCACCTCTCTCGCTCTCTCCACGGACCTCGAGAGCTCCTCGAGCGTGGACTCATTCACTATCATGACGTCCGCCAGTGCTATGACCTCGCTTACGCCGAACTCGAGCTCGGCCGCGTCTCTGCGGACGAACTCCTCCCATGAGCGGGGGTCGCCGGCTCTCCCTCTTCCCCTAAGCCTCTCGAATCTGGTCTCCGGGCTTGCGTGAACCGCGACGACCTTAATGCACTCCGCCTCTCGTGCCAATACATCGAGCTCGGCAGAGCTCCTGACCCCTTCTACCACGACGAGCTTGCTCTCGATCCTCCTCAACTCATCTAGGACGAGCTCGGCCACGGCCCCGGCTCCCCGCTCGCGCCTCAGCTCGCGCGCGATCTTCATCACATTCTCTAAGTCCTCCCTCAGCCCGCGTTTCCTGACCTCTCTTCTCACGACGTCGCCCATTGAAATGACTGGGGGGCCGAGCAGCTTAGCCACGGTTGATTTGCCGGAGCCGGGGAGGCCGGCGACGGCCACGATTCTCTTCCCGCCCGACATTAGCGTCCCCCGCGACGTCGTGGTTGGGCAAAATTATTAACGCTATATCGGCGCCTGTGGACACGAAGCGGCGCGGAGCTATGGCGTTGAGGCTCTTCGTCTCAATTGACGTAGAGAATCCCGACCTCGTGGCCAAGATCTCCGAGCTGAAATCGCTCATTGATTCGGTAGGAGCGCCCGTGAAGCTCGTCGAGGACGAAAACCTACACGTGACGCTAGCCTTCATCGGAGAGGTCCCCGAGGTCCTCGTCGATAGAGTCAGGAACTGTCTGGCTAGGGTGAGTCGCCCCTCGTTCTCGGCGCATCTCCGAGGTCTCGGGGCCTTTCCCTCGCCTCAGAGGCCGAGGGTTCTTTGGGTGGGCATCGAAGAGGGCAGAGCCGAGCTCGAGGAGCTTCATAGAGCGGTTTCGAGGAACTTAATCTCGGCCGGTGTTGGCTTCAGAGGCTCGAGCTTCGAGCCTCACGTGACGATCGGGAGAGTAAAGGGCGCGAGGAATATCGCAGTTCTGACGAAGATACTGGAACAATACTCTGACTTCGAGGTGGGATGGCTGAAGGTCTCGGAGTTCAGGCTGAAGCGCAGCGTTCTCACGCCACGCGGCCCCATCTATTCAACCCTGGCCAGCTTTCCCCTACAGTGAGCCAGGAGTGGTGGTCTAGGCTTTGCGCTCGAAGAGAGAGGAGATCGAGAGAAGCGTCCTAGTCAGGATCAAGCCGAGCCCCGAACTCTACGAGGAGGGGCGCTCCATCTTCTCCGAGGTCGCTAATTTAGTGAGAGCCTTAGCCGCTAAAGAGGGTTGGACCTGCGACGTGAGGCTCGAGGGGAGCTTCGCTAAAGATACTTGGCTCGCCACGAGCCCTGAGCTCGACATCTTCGTGTTGTTCGACGAGGGGGTCTCGGGCGACAAGATAAAGACTGAGCTCTTCCCGAGGCTGCTGAAGATATTCGAGGCGTACGAGCCCGTGGTGAAGTACTCGGAGCACCCCTACCTCTCTTTCCAAAGAAAGAAGTTCAAGGTCGAGGTAGTGCCGGCAACGCGCGCTCGGCCAGGCGAGATGAGGACGGCCGTGGATAGGACCCCTTATCACACGAAGTACGTGCTCGAGCACTCGAACGAAGAGCTGAGAGACCAAATGAGGCTCCTCAAGCAGTTCTCCAAAGCGGTGGGGGTCTACGGCGCGGAGATCGCCGTAGAAGGCTTCTCCGGTTATCTGCTGGAGCTGCTGACGATATACTACGGGGGATTCGGGGAGGTCCTCGAGGCCGCGTCAAAGTGGGAACCCCCCGTCGTTATAGATCTCGAAGGCTACTATCGAGACGAGAGAGAGGCCGTCGAGAGGCTCGGGAAGAGACCTCTCGTGGTAGTGGACCCCGTTGACGAGAGGAGGAACGTGGCCTCGGCCCTCTCGCTCGACAAAATGATGGAGTTCTCTATGGCCTCCCGCCTCTATCTAACGAGGCCCAGCGTCTACTATTTCTTCCCCGAGGAGCTGCCGAGCTCCGAAAGATTGCTCGAACTCTTAATCGAACTCGCGAAACACGTGGTCGTGGTCGAAGTGAGACTGCGGGCCCCGCTCCCCCCCGACACGCTCTGGGGCGAAGCCAAGAGGCTCTCGAGAAACGTCTCCTCGTTCTTGGAGAACGAGGGTTATGATCTCATTAGATGCTCAACGTGGACCAACGAGTCAACGAGGGCGCTAGTGGCCTGCCTAGTGGAGGAGCCCTTCAAGCCGGGCCCGAAGAAGCACGCGGGCCCCCCTGTCACGAACTTCGAACACACTCTGAGATTCGTGGAGGCCTACGCCGGCCGACCCGGCTCGGGCCCCTGGATAGAAGGCGGGAGGCTCTACGCGCTCAAGGAGAGGAGACACGTGAGCGCCCCGGCCGCGCTCGAGAGCGCTCTCCGCAGTCTCCTAGTTTCGCACCTCAGAGAGGGAGAGGCCTCCGCGTACTCTCTCTCGTGGCGCTTGGACCTACTCGACGAGGAGCCCGGCGCATGGCTCAGGGAGTTCCTCTTGGGGAAGCCGAGATGGCTCCTCCCCTATTGCCTAGAGCTCGAGAAAGCATAGCCTGTTATCCACCCGACCGCGACGAGCGCGAGTGCCTCGAGACTATTAATGCGCTAGTCGCGGCCGGGTTCTCGCTCGAAGATCTTCGACCCTACGCCAAGGGGACGGACTCGCTCCTCTTGCTTAACGCTCCGACCAAGACGCTGATCAAGGTCCCGAGGCTGGACTCTAACGCCAGTCCGCTCAAGGAGGGACTCTTTCTGCTCCTCTTGGAGAAGTCCTCGGAGGTGAAGCTCGCTCCGAGGGTTTACTCCTTTTCCGAGAGGTTCGTCCACATGGAGCTGATCGAGGGGGAGGAGCTCGCGGATTTCTTAGATCGAGGGGGGAGGTTGAGACCGAGCCAGATATGCTCTCTCCTGAGAAAGGCCCTAGCCCTCGACCTCATCGGAGTAGACCACGGAGAGTTGGTCAGGCCGCATAAGCACGTCATGTTGACTAAGAGAGGGGGAGAGCCCGTCTTCGTTGATTTCGGGAGAGCTAGCGCGACGAGGAGGTCGAAGAACCTCGCGTCTCTGCTCTCGTTCCTCGTAGGATTGAGCGACGAGCTGAGCCGTATGAGGGCGCAGATCATAGAAGAGCTGAGGAGATGCAAAGTGGAGAAGGATAGATGCCGCCTCCTCGTGGAGTTCCTCTGCTCAGAGGTCGGAGCCTAGAGAGCTCTCGGCCTCCGCAGGCGCATAGAGAGGCTTCGGCGCAAGCCTCGCTCTGACGTCCACGTAGAAGGAGCCCCCGACCTCCACGGGCAGCAATCCCATTGTCTTTGCTGCATCCGCGCTTGTTATCAAGACGTCCTCCTGACTCGGTCGCGAGAGCCTGCTGCCGCATTTGGGGCACACGTATCCGTACCTACTTAAGACTTCGTAGACGGAGGGCACGCCCACGTAGTCCTGACCCACGTAGCGGAGATAGTGCAAGACGTAGCCGCAGCCTTTGCATCTGTAGACGAGGGGCAACGAAGGACACCACACCGAAAGTATTCTTTCGTCGAGTTATAATCAGAGCGCGAGGTGGTACCGCGCTCCGCATGGTATTATCTGCATCGATGAGGTGCACCGCGCAGATCTCGCGCTCGGCAAGGACAAAGTAATACCCCGCTTTTCTTCTTTTAAGGGAGGATGGTTCCTCCCGCGATTCGGCTCAGAGCGTGAGCGAGGCCATGAGATATCGATTTCTCGACCATAAGCGGAGGCTACTCGAGCTCAAGATAGAGTCTCCCGACGACCTATGGATCCTGCGCACGCTGGTCAGACCCGGCGACGTGATCACGGCGAGGACTACGAGAGAGGTCAAGCCGTCGAGGGGGGGCCCCGGCAGGAGAGTTCCAATGATCCTCAGCATAAGAGTTTCCTCGCTCGAGTTTCAGCCATTCACGAATAGGCTCAGAATAAGGGGGGTTATAGTCGAGGAGCCGGAGGAGTACGGGCTCCTCGGAAGCCATCACACCTTGGCCGTGGGGGTGGGCAGCGAGCTGCTGATAACTCGCGAGGAGGGCTGGTCCGACGCCGACCTCAAGAGGCTCTCTAGAACAATGGAGAGGAGGAAAAGAGTCGTGGTCCTAGCGATCGACCACGACGAATACGCCGTGGGGATCGTGGGAGTCCAAGGCCTCAAGATACTGACGGAGAAGGCCCTAAGCCTCCACGGGAAGGCGAGAGGTTTAGACCAAAGCGACGAAGTGGAGAGGGCCTTAGAGGAGGCGGTCCAAGTCGTATTGACCGCGGCAGAGAGAGAGGAAGCCGACGTCTTCGTGGTAGGCGGACCTGGCTTCCTCAAGGAGAGAGCCGCGGAGATCCTCTCCACCAGAGTCGGGCCCGAGCGCGTGCTGGTGGATGACGCCAGCTCCGGCGGGTCCGCCGGCCTCGTCGAGCTCGTGAGACGCGGCGCTCCTCTCAGAGCGGCCGAGGCGTTCGAGCTAGAGGAGGCCGAGAAGACCCTGGAAGAGGCCCTGAGGCTCATGACCCTGGACCCCGCGGCTTTGGCCGTGGGCCTCTCGGAATGCGGCGAGGCGGCGAAGCTGGGAGCGGTCGAGAAGTTGCTTATAGTCGACGACCTCCTCTCCACGTTTGATGTAAAACTGAGAAGCTCGATAGAAGAAGTCCTCGAGATTGTAGACGAAAAGCGCGGGGCGATCACGGTGGTGCCGTCTAAGAGCCCGGCCGGAGAGCGTCTACTGGGGCTGGGTGGGGTCCTCTGCCTCCTCAGATTTCGCCTGAGTACGTGACGTGGACTTCCTCGAGAACGGTCCTAGGATGCGTGGGTAGACCCCTGAGCATCTTCGCTCTCTTGACGCATTTCGCCGGCACGTGCTCGAGCGAGGCGGAGAGGAGCTTGCCCGAGCTCTCTGAGCGAAAAACCAGCCCCTTCTCGATCAACTCCTCGACCTCGCAGTCGTCGCTCAGCTCCACCTCGTACCACGCCACCTCGTAATCGCTGAGGGCTCGCTCGTATACCTGCAGGTCCGCGCGGAGGGCTCTCGCGTACCTGAGCTTATCCTGCACCGATGTCTTGAAAGAGGCCGAACAGAAGTGGATCGATATCCTAAGCCCGAGCTCGGCGATCTCTCGGATCACCGAGAGCGCTGCCTCTCTGCTCCCCCTCACGGCCACCCCGCTCTCGTCAGGCTCTAGGCCCAGCGCCGAGAGGGCGAAGATGTTTGGCTCGGCCGCCTCGAGCTCGTTCAAATTGATGAATCCTCCTCCGGCCTCGTGGAGAAGCCTCGCTAATTCGAGGATCTGCCTCTCGCGCCCAGGTATCGCCGGGACCTCGAAGCCCACGTCCATGCTCGTCAACTTTTTAGCGAGAATAGCCCTCCTCTCTAGGCCGGGCTCCACGGGATGGAACCTTATTTCGTCTAGACCCGCTCTCTCGAGCGCTCTGAGGACCTCGGCCGTGGCGAGCCTCCCGTTGGTGTATAAGTGTATGTGAAATCTATCGCCAAAGAGATCCTTCAATGCCTCTACGACGCGGAGCGTCCGGTCGAACCTATAGAGCGGCTCTCCGCCCGTTATCCCGGCTCCTCGCGCATCTACTCTCGCTACCTCGAGCACCAGCTCCTCGATCGAGCGAACCTTCTTGTCGCCGGCGAAGACCACGTCTCTTCTCCTGGCGCGACTGATGGGACAATAATAGCACTTGTACTCGCAGAGGCCGGTGATGAAGATGGGTATCTTGAGCCCCTCGCGGCAAAGCTCGCACCCTACGCTGAGCTCCGAGCCTCTCACGCGCCACCTCTCTCCTCGAGGACTTTGCGTACGGCCGGGTTCCTCGCGGCTAGCTCCTCTAGCGCCTCCTCGAAAGATTCGCCGGGCCCTAACCTCCTCTTAACGAAGACGCCCGTCCTGCCCAACTCATCTCTTCGCGTGAGTACTCTCACTCTCTCCATCACAGTCTCGAGACTCACGCCGAGCACCTTAGCGACCTCGGGCTCTATGCCCAAGATAGACGCCGCCACGTGTCCCCTCGGTGTCGGCCTGATCAGCTCGAGCCTCTTGTTAACTCCAGGCCTCCTCTCTCCTCTCAGGAGACCTTCTAGGTCTAGCGCTCCACCGAAGTAGTAGAATTCGAGCTCGCGCGGCAGGAGGCGAGCCAGCGGGAAGCTCACGACGACCTTCTCCGCTGGCTCGAGAACTAGATAGGCCTTGGGCGTGTGCCTCGGCGTAGCCTGGACCAGGAGCCTCTCCAAGATTTTGAAGCCGCTCTCATCGACCACGAGCTCTGCAACGTAGGGAGGAATCGGTGTAGGGATGAAGACGTCCACGTCGCTCTCCGGGCTCACATCGCCTCGAGCTACGCTCCCGTGGACTATTGGGTTGAGTCCCCATCTACGCATGGGCTCCATGAGCCTTCTAGCCGTTTTCCTCTTCTCCTCGAGGAGGAGCCACCTGGATGCGTTATAAATCACCTCGAACTCTGAGCCGGGCCTCGAGACTTTCTCTCTGACCAATTCCGTTCTACACCGGTGATGTCGCGTCCAATATTGAAGGAAGATTGGGTCGGGTGGGGGAGGTCCAAAGCCCCGCATCCTTGGCCGCTAGACGACCCGGCTCCGAGTGATATCGCTGAGAAGCGGCTCTTTAAGCTTAAGCCTTGGACTTACCCCCGCGACTTCTGCTCTTTTTCTCTTCTTCTATCAGCTCGCTCTCTAGCTCCTTGAGAGCTTCGACCTCCTCCTCTCTTAGGGTGGGGGCCTTCGTCGTCTCCTCGAGTAGCTCAATCAGCTCTTCGAGGTCCTCTTCGTCGTGAACAACCGAGACGGCGGCCACACCTCTGTCGTGGAATTCATCCTCTGAGAGCTTTAAGCTCTCGTAGACTATCAAATAAAGCGGTAGACTGGCCGAGGCCAGGTTTGAGTTTATCTTCTTGAGGTCGAACCTCTTGTAGAAGGCGTACTCGTCGTCGCTGAGCGGGAGCTCGAGCTCTACGTCGAGTTTATCCCTCAATACGATGAAGTCGCTCAGCTTAGGCAACCACTTTTCTCTGAGGAGCTCGGAGGCCACGCTCTTAACGACCTCCTCTATGCTCTCCCCCTCGATGATCTTCTTATTGACTACCTTCCCGGAGTACGCCTCGACCACCGCTATCTTGGTCTTCTCTTCCGCGATCTTCACGTCTCATCAGCTCGCCGTCTCGCCTCTTCGGCCCTCTCGCCTCTAAAAAAATAATTGGCTCTCGTTCCGAGCGGAGCGGGCCTCGGATCGGCTCTCCTCGTCACGCCTCAGCCGGGTAAGTTCTCTTCACGGGCCGAGTGCTCATCTATGTATTGGGCCGATTAAAAGCGTAAGAGAGACATTATTGTCCGCTACCTCACTCGGGAAATCACGCGAAGGGAAGCCCGAGGGATCGTGGTCGGATGGTCGGAGAGCCGTCGGGGGGTGTTAAGGCGCTATATCCGTAGCAATAGTCAAAACCCAAAACCGATGCCTGCTTCAGTCCCTAAGATCCGGCCTCCAAAAGCGAGGCGGGGCTCCGACCGAGGCTAAGCCGGCTGGTGAGCGTAGGCTCGCGCTCATCTATAGGGGTTCACTGAAGCTGATTATTGCTATTCTCAACGTCGTGGCGCGCGAGCCCCCTTCTAAGAGCCGCGGGGCGTTTTTATTCGAGACTTTTTATTCGAGAGAAGCGTTGAGTCTATCACGAGGGTCTCATAGGAAGAGCACGCGGCGGCGCTTAGCTACGTATTTGCCGCGTATGGGGACGGGCCTACCGCATCTGGGACACCGGTATCTCCCCTGAGCCTCCTCGAGCCCGAAGAACGTGACTCTATAATTGCGCCTCGCGATTAGCGCTTTATCGCACCTCGGACATCGCGTGGTCTCGAGCTCCGGGTCTCCGACGTTCCCCACATAGACGAATTCTATCCCCTCTCGCCGCGCCCTGTCGGAGATCTCGAGCAACCTCCTCAGGGGGGTTGGAGGCTCTCTCCAAAAGTGAGCCGGATAGTATCTGTTCACGTGGAGGGGGACCTCGGGGCCCAGAAGATCGAGGTGCCTCCCGATTATCCACTCTACGCACTCTTCGGAGTCGTTCGTGTTCGTGACAACGAGGTAGACCATCTCCACGTGCGCCCCAGAGTCCAAAGCCCTCTTCGCGTTCCTATAGACGATCGAGTGATCCACCGTGGTCAGGCTCCTCCTCATGGAGGGGCACCCCTTTATGTCGATGCTGAATCCGTCGTAGCCCGCCTCGATCAATAGGTCGAGAGCTCTCTCAGTGAAGTAGCCGTTCGTGACGAGGGTCAAGTAGAGGCCTCTCCTCTTTGCCGACTCACCGAGGTCCAGCAGATAGTCCAGGCCTACGATCGGCTCATTGAAGCTAGCGCAGAGTCCCTCGTCGCCGCTCTTCATGGCCTCCCTGATTAAGTCTTCGGGCAGCGTGAGAGGATCGTCGATTTTAGGTCGCCTGAAACTCAAGTGGAAGTTCTGGCACCAGGGACAGTAGAAGTTGCAACCCCAGAATGAAAAGGTCGTGGACGTGCTATTGGGCCAGTAGTGGAAGAGCGGCTTGATCTCGATGGGTCTGCTCTCCACGGCGCTAAGCCTCCCGTAGCCCACGTTGACTAGTCTCCCGCCTTCGTTGGCGTAGTTACCGCACGCCCCGAGCCTACCGATGGATATGCGGCACCTCTTCTCGCAGACTTCGCACTCTATTTCGCGCTCGCCGAGCGATCTCCACAATCTGGCCTCGATGGACCTCCTCGATCTGCTCGTCTCGGCGCGCTCCATTTTCTCGAGAGTTCGGTTGTCTCTCTCGACTTATTAGGCTCAGAGAGAGCGCTCATGGCGTGGTGGTCGCCGTGGCTACGAGCAGGCAGCTCAAGTTAGCGAGAATTTATGAGGAAAAGCACGGGGTACTCGGAGCCGTGGCGGCTAGATACGTGACAGCGGGCAGGAGCGTCGAGTTTAACCACCCCACGAGGCACGGGCCCGTCCACCTGCTCGTACGAGGCTGCGGGGAGACCCTCGTCGTCGAGGTCCACGCCGGCTCCTCGAGAGTAACGAGCGACGTGGTGCAGAGACTGGTCGAGAAAGCTAAGCTTCTGAGGGGGAGGCCGGTCCTAGTTCTCTACTCGAAGTCGGCCGAGCCCTCGCCCGAGGCCCTCGAGCTTTGCAGAGTACACGGAGTCAAGGTCAAGAGAGTGAGGCCGAGGAGCTGAGGCTCGATCTCACACCATCTCTCGAGGGACCCCCGACGGCGAGCAGGCTCTCAGAGGTCTGAGGCCGAGCGACTTGAGCTTCCGTTCTACATGCGGGTATAGAAAGACGTACTCCCAGTCCACGTCCTCGAAAGAGGGATGTAGAGCTCTCAGCCTCTCGACGAGCTCCATCACTCTCTCGTCGGGGCTGAAACCTATCATGACTGCTGGGTAGACCTCCGTGCCCGGCTTGAGCCCGGAGTTCACGAGGTTCTCGAGCGCTTTAAGCTGGAGCTCGAAAGCGCTGGGCCGAGCTCCTGTCAGTTTGTGGAACTCCTCCGGGTTGCAACCCTTTATTGAGACTCTGACCACTAAGCCCTCGAGGCGCGCCAGGTCGCTCGCGTAGCTTTCATCCCACCCTATGAGGATTCCGTTGGTCTCGAGCACGAAGACTCTGCCGCTTCCCTCGAAGAGCTTTATCAATTCTATTAGGTGCTTCCTCGTCAAGGTGGGCTCTCCTCCGCTGACTCTCACTTTGTTGATCCTCCTCTCGCTGGCCAACGCCTCTAGCCTCGAGAAGGCCTCGGCCGGGCTCAGGAGCCTCCCGAGACGCGGGTCGTCTCTGAACCTCCAGCTCCAACAGAAGACGCAGGAGAGATTGCAGCCTATGACGTCGCCCGTGATTATGCCTCCGTACCATCTATCTGCCCTAAATCTATAGTAGCGTCTGAGCTCGGTCTCGCCGTCGTTCGCGGCTATTGAGCGTTTCACCCTCTCGGCTCTCTCTATGGGATCGTAACCCGGCTCGCTCAACGTCCTCACCCGACTGAGCCTCTGTTTTATAGTGCACGCTCTCGAGGTAGAAATACCCGATGAGGGTCGAGCTAGAGGTCGCGGCGGTCCGACGCCTCAGCGAGCTGTTTTATCCCTCTTTCGCCTCGCCGCTCTTCGATATAGACGAGAGTGGAGCTCTCAAGAGATGGGGCCACTGCCGCGGGCTCGTCGTGAAGGTGCTTGGATCTCGGAAATACGCCGTCTCGCACGAGCTGGCGGAGTGCCTCGAGTACGCCATCTACGTGGTAGGGGCGTGGCTGGACCTAGAGAGAGCGGCTAAAACTGCCTCGAAGAGAGGCAAGCGTATCCTCGAGGCGCTTAGTGAGGCCTACGAAGGCTTCGGGATCGCGACCTCTCCTCTCGATGACCGCGAGCTCTTCGCGTCGATATTCCTCTCCAGGAACACGAATTACCACACGAACACGGTCAAATGGATGAGAAAGATCCTCGAGCTCCACGGGGGTTTAGTCGGAGAGCCGCCCTCGACCGTCTCGAGGAGCTACCAAGTTGGCCAGCTGCCGGAAGCTCTCGAGTGTTACGCCGGTCTTAGGTCGCTGATCTTAGAGAAGAGATCCTGGAGAGAGCTCCTCCTCTGTCGGAACGTCGGCCCGAAGACCTCTAGAGCCTTTGCTCTCCACGTGCTCCTCGAGCCTCGGGTCGCCCCGCTCGACGTTAATGCCGAGAGGCTCGCGAGTTATCTGGGGATCAAGCGCTGGAAGATGAGGCCCAATAAAGCTCTCTGCCTCGCGAACACCTGCTCTAGCTGTCCGGCTCGGTCGAATTGCGGGGGGGCCGCCTTCGAGGAGCTGTTCGGGGACGCCGCTGGCTGGGTGCAGACCATAGCGTTCGTGCATGTAGACGCGTACTGCTCTCGAGGAGCCTGCGCGAGTTGCCCCCTCGCCGAGATGTGCCATCGCGACCCGAAGATTCAATGAAGCAGCTGATACGAAGAGATATGCGAATTTATTTAAAAATTTATTTAAAAAGTCAAGAGAGAAGAATTCGCTCGAAGTCCTCCTTGTCTACTTCGTGGAGCATCGGAAGCCCCGTTACCTCGCTCGCCAGAGGGTCGAGAGCTGCCAAGTCGTCTCTGTTTATTAGCTCCAGCTTGAACTTCCTCGCGCCGGCGAGAAGCTGCTTCAGTCCCGTCGCCATCTTCTGTACATAGCTATAGAGGCCCAGTCCCCCCCACGGTATGTCTACTCCCGGCGTTCTGGCGTAGGTCCTCCTCACGTGCTCGTACAGCGAGAAGAACTTCTCTGGTCTCTCCCCGTACTTCTCCTTGAAGCCCGAGGGAAGCTTGCCTTCTACGGCGAGTCTGACGAAGTACTCCGACTTCATGACGGCGGTCAAAGGAGCTCTGGCCATCGTGACTGCCTTGACGAAGGGTCCGTCGCCGAAGTTGCTCATGGCTATGGCCTTGAAGATCTGGGTCTCATCGATGAAGCCTCCCGCCATGACTATGTCCGGCACGTGCTTTCCTCTCTTTTTCAATGTGGTGGCAGCTCTGAGCACGAGTGCCTCTAAGTAAACCGTGGGCACACCCATCTCATTCATCATGGGAACCGGTGACATTCCCGTCCCGCCGCCGGCGCCATCGAACGTGATGTAGTCTACCTTGAGCTCGCTGGCCACCTTCATTTGCCAAGCCACATCGGCCGGCCTGTAGGCCCCGGTTTTTATGGTGACGTTCTTCACGCCGAGTCCCCGGATGAAATCGACGAGCTCCTCGGTCGACTTCTCGGTCGGCATGCCGACTCTGCTGTGCCTCTCGAAACCGTCGATGAGACCTAGCCTGAAGGCCTCTTGAGCAATGGGGTCCTCGGGATCGGGCAAAACGATGTAGCCTCTCCTCTTCAACTCGATGGCTCTCTGTAGGTCTCTAACTCTGATCTCGCCGCCGATGGCCTTAGCCCCCTGTCCCCACTTGATCTCGACGACGTCGACCTCGAGCTTCGAGGCGGCGTACTCGTGCACGCCGAACCTCGTGTCCTCCACGTTTATTTGGACGACGATGCCTCCGTGCGAGCCATCCCAGTGGTCTCTGTAGATTCTCACCCTCCTCTCCATCTCGGGCGACCTGACCACTTTGCCTCTCTCGAAGAGAGCTTCGGGGTCGACGCCGCACACGTTCTCGCCTATGACTATAGCGCAGCCCGAGAGAGCGGCCCCCGAGGCCAGGCCGTCCCAGTACTTCCTGGCCACATCCGTCGATCCGTAAGCTCCCATGAGTAATGGGAACTTTAGCTTGAGCTTCCCCACCCTACTGGACACGTCGGCATTGGGGAAGACGGCGACGTCCGGATCCTCTTCCACCCCCTCGGCTCCCCGCAGCCTCGGCAGGATGTTTATGTGGCTCCAATCGATTCCGTAATCCTTCAGAGAAGATGCTGTGCTCTCCCCGAAGTATTTCGTGTCCGGGTATAGAGCCTCATTGGCTCTGAAAGCCGCGAGCGAGATCGAGCACACGAATGCACAATCGCTCACGCATATCGGACAGAGGCCGCTCTGCGGATTGACGTCCCTCACCCTGGTCCTAGTAGAAGTTGTCGACATGGCGTTAAGGTAAGATGAGTTCCTCAACACGCGCTCCAAGCTCACACCTGCTGGAGCGGGGGGGATAAGAGAAGTTATTATTTTTTCCTCTCAATAATGCCTTCCATGCTGCTTCTCGTGGAATTCGAGTGGTCTCCGTTGAGAGCTAAGCTGATCTCAACTCTCGAGCCAAGGCTCTAAGTACATCGCGCTCGGTTATGATGCCGGGCCCCTTTCCGAGCTCTCGGTCGTAGACCAGTACCGCTCCCATCGGGTCGGCCGATATCATGGAGGCTACCTCTTTCAACGTGTGACCGCAGTCGGCCTCCCACGGCGTCTCGGCTAAGGTTATGACCGGTTTCTCGAGCGGCGATCTCTCGCCTCTCATCAGCCTCCTCAAGATCTCGTCGCGCGACACGTAATCGAGGACTTGAGATAGTGAGACGAGCTTGTGGCCTCCGCCCGGCGCGGGTACTACGAGCCTCCTCACCCCCATCGATAGCATGTATCCGACCGACGCGGCTACATCCTCGTCTGGCTCTACCACTACAGGGTTCCACGTAGCCGCATCGCACGTGGCTTGAGTGGAGTACTCCGGGAACGCTCTGACGAGGAACCTCTCGTCGAGGACTCCCGTTAGCCTCCCGTTTTCGTCGACTAGAGGGAGACACCCCAATCCTCTGCTGACCATGACGCTCAGGGCCTCCTCGAGCGAGACGCTCTCGGGAGCGGTCACGGCCGGACGAGAGGCGTAGAGGTACGATGGGTTCTGAAGTATTCTACCGAGGCTCCCGGCCTCGGCGACCTCTATGCCCTCCTCCCCGATCACGAAGACAGCTCTGGCCGCGTCGCGCGCGCTGAGCACCCCCCACGGCGACCCCGCCTCGTCAACGAGGACGACGTGATAGCGCTTTCTCCTTATCATGCTCCTGACGGCTTGGAGCAGCGAGGTGCTGGCGTGTAGGACCACCGGTTTCTTGTCGCTGTAAACCGCGGCCATCCGCGTTCTCACCGAGGAGGATGCAATAATTGTTTCATCAGAATGTTTAAAAATCTATGGATTTTTTTCCGAGCGCTCGGTCTCGACCACTCCCATAGCTATGAGGCTCTCTATCTCCTCGTCAGTGAAGCCGACTTCCCTCAGGACCTCGCGCGTGTGCTCGCCCTTAAGAGGCGGAGCCCGCCTGATCTCGAAGCCAGTAACCGAAGACTTTAGGGGTACGCCGAGAGCCGGCACCTCGCCGTAGACGGGGTGCCTCATCTTGGTCACCATGCCCCTGTGGAGGACCTGCGGGTCGCTGAGCACCTCGCTGATTTTCTTGACGGGGCCGCAGGGGACTCCGGCTCTCTCGAGAAGCTCGACCACTTCGCTCGTCGTCATGCGCGAGAAGATCTCCTCGATTTCTTCCACGAGCTCTCGCCTGTTCGTCACCCTCAGCTCGTTGGTCTTGAACCTCGGGTTCTCCAAGAGGTCCTGTCTACCCAACGCCTTGCAGAAGTCGACCCAGAGCTTGTCATTGCCGACTGCCACTGCCACGTAGCCATCGGAAGTAGTGAAGACCTGATAGGGAGCTATGTTTGGATGAGCCGAGCCCAATCTCTCCGGGTCTCTGCCCGTGGCGAAATAGTTGTAGGCCTGATTGACGAGCAGGTAGACCTGCGTGTCCAGCATCGACACGTCTATGTATTGACCCACTCCCGTCTTCTCGCGTTGATGGAGAGCCGCGAGTATCGCTATCACGGCCATCATGCCGCTGGTCAAATCCGTTATGGGAACTCCGAATTTAACCGGGGGCCTTCCGGGCTCGCCGGTTATGCTCATGTGCCCGCTGAGAGCCTGGATTATAAGGTCGTAAGCCGGTTTCTCTCTGTAGGGTCCGGTCTGACCGAATCCCGAGATGCTGCAGTAGATGATCTTGGGATTTATCCTCGAAAGCGTTGCGTAGTCTATGCCTAATCTCTCGGCGACGCCCGGTCTAAAGTTCTCGACGACTATGTCGGCCCACTTGGCCAGCCTCTCGACCACGAGCCTCGACTCCGGCTTCTTGAGATCTATTACAATGCTCCGCTTGTTCCTGTTCGTGCTTAAGAAATAGGCGGCAATTCCCCTTATTTCGGGTGGGCTCCAATACCTCGTGTCGTCTCCCTGCGGAGGCTCTACCTTGACCACGTCGGCCCCGAGGTCTCCCAGTATCATAGTGGCGAAGGGGCCGGCCAAGACTCTCGAGAAGTCCAGGACTCTCACACCCGAGAGAGGGAGGCTCAACGATGGAGTCCCGACGAGAACCCGACAAACAACATTAAAAACGTTGGTTTAGGTGGTTCCCGGCGAAAGCGGCTCTGCTCGATGAGAGGGCTGGAGGTTCAAATCGAGCGCGACGCGACCGCGATGCGAGCGTGAGAGGGCCCGTGGGAGAGGCAAGAGAGCCCAAGCGGGATCCTTTCGGCTACGTAGTTGGGGAGCTGGGGACTCGTGTGGCCAAAGTTCTCGGAGTGGAGCCTGAGAAAGTAGAGGCCCTCATCGTTGAGCCTCCCCGGCACGTCGGCGCCGACCTTTGCGTTCCTCTCATGAGGTTGACCAGAGACTCCGATCTCGCGGCGGCGGCCTCCTCCGAGGTCTCGTCTCTCCCATTCGTTGAGAGGGCCGAGACGCAGCGAGGCTATCTCAACGTGTGGATCAAAGGTGAGGCCCTCTCGGAGATGCTGTTCGGGGCGCTCGATGCTCTGGGAGACTCCTATGGCATTCCGAGAATCGAGAAGAAGCTGAAGATAGTCGTGGAGCACACGAGCGCTAATCCCGTGCACCCCCTCCATATCGGGCACGCGAGAAATGCCTGTATCGGGGACTCGCTCGCAAGGCTCTTGGAGTTCGTTGGTCATGACGTTGAGAGGAGGTTCTACGTCAACGATGTCGGGAGGCAGACCGCTCTCCTAGTATATGGTCTCATGAAGCTCGGAGGACCGAGCGAGTGGCGCGAGCTCATGGGAGATACCAAGAGCGACCACTGGTTCGGCCTGGTCTACGCGTTGACCAATCTGCTCGTCGAGCTCAGAGCGCTCAGGAAGAGGCTTGAGGAGGCCGAGACCGACGAGGAGAAGAGAGAGGTTATCGCTAGACAGGACGCCTTGATCTCCAGAATAGCCAGAGTGGCCGAGAAAAGCGCCGAGCTCTTCTCGGCGCTGTCGAGCGCGATCTCCAAGGACGAGGACCCAGAGGAGGAGATCTCGAAGATAATGCGGTCCTACGAGGCCGGCGAGGAGCCCTATAAGTCTATAGTTCGCGAAGCGATCACTCTCGTGCTGAGAGGCTTCGAAGAGACCCTCGGCAGGCTCGAGATAAAATTTGACAAGTGGGACTTCGAGAGCGAGGTCGTGTGGGAGGGACTCGTCGATGAGGTCTCGAGAGAGGCCTCCCGCAGTCGTCTCTTGACGGTTTATAAAGACGCGTTAGCGCTCGATTTAACTCCCCTCGCGTCAACGAGAGAGTTGAGAGAGAGGCTCAGGATCCCCGCGGGACTCGAGGTCCCGCCGCTCATCTTGAGGCGCAGAGACGGCACCACTCTCTACACGACGAGAGACATCGCGTACACACTCAAGAAATTCGGGGAAAGCGGTGCGGACGTCGTCATCAACGTGATAGCGAAAGAGCAGACTCTACCGCAGGCTCAGCTCAGGCTGGCCCTCTACGCTCTCGGCTACGCGAGCTACGCCGAGAGGTTGATACATTACTCCCACGAGTTAGTGAGCGTGCCGGGGCTTAAGATGAGCGCTAGGCTGGGCGAGTACATCAGCGTGGACGAGGTGCTCGACATGCTTGAGGCCAGGCTGAGGAGCGAGTACAGCGGCAGAGGCCGAGAGGTTGACGGAGAAGCCGCGAGGGCGCTCGCGGCCGCATCGCTCAGGTACTACTTGGTTTCGGTAGATGCCGATAAACCGCTCGAGCTCAGATTGAGCGACGTGCTGGATCCCGACAAGAACACCGCCCCTTATCTTATGTACTCATACGCGAGAGCCTGCGGAATACTCAGAAAAGCGGAGAAGGAGCCCGTCGAGGCGATTGAGCACTTCTGGGCCTCGGAGTTCGAGCTCAGGCGTGAGCTCGTGAAGAGGTGCTCTCAGTTCCCCTACGTGGTTCGCAAGGCTTCTCACGACTTGAAGCCTTCCATGATTGCTGAGTACGTCGGAGAGCTCGCGAGAGTCTTCAATAAGTGGTACGATGAGGATCCTGTGTTGAGCGATCCTCTCGAGAGCAGGAAAAGGTACAAAATAGCATTGGTACGCGCAGTGCGAATCGTGCTATCCAATTCCATGAGGATACTTGGGATAAAGCCCCTCGAGAGAGTATGAGTTCGGAGGAAGAGATGCCAGAGATGACGCCGACGTGGCGCCGGTGGAAAGTCTCAGCGAGAGGCTCAAGCGAGAGAGAGGTTCCCTCAAAGAGTCTCTCTTCTCCATGAGCATTGCCGTTGGAGGGGAAGTAGCCTACAGCGCGGCCCTCGTCTCTGCGAGAGGCCTCATGCTCACCGTACCAACCATCCCGCTGCTCATTCCCGTGCTCGCGCAGGCGCGCGGCGGCGTTTACTCGAGCATCGCCTCGAGCGCCTCGACGAGGCTCCACTTCGGCCTCGGACCTTCTAAGCTGAGGGACCCTTGGGTCGCCTCTAGGCTCCTCGCCGCGAGCCTCGTGCTCCTCGTGGTAAGCCTGGCGGCCTCGATCTTCATCTACGTTGGGACGAGAGGTCTCGTTGGATTCGCGGAGCTCCTCTACGCCTCCTCCACCAGTCTCCTGTTGGCGAACTTCTTCCTCTTCCCCTTCACTCTCCTCTTGGCCGTATGGAGCTTCAGGCGAGGATGGAATCCCGACAACGTGATGGCCCCTATCCTCATGCTCATGGGGGACGTCGCGACGGTCCCGACTCTGATCGCGGTCGTGCTCGTTCTCCACCGAGCGGGGGCTCTCCCGGCCGCTCTCCTCGCATTGCTGACGCTCGCGCTGAGCGCGGTCTTCGTCATTGCGTTGAAAGAGGGGAGAATCGAAGGCGCGCTCATAGGAGAGGCTCTGCGAAGCTTCACGGTCCAGAACGGGGGAGCGGTGCTTCTCTCAGTCCTCATAGAGGCGGCCGCTGGGGTAGTCCTCGAGAAGAACGTAGAGCTCGTAGCCGCCTACGCGGGAGTCCTCGGGACTCTCCCCGTCATGATGCAGAGGTCGGGAGCTCTCGCGTGCATCACGGCCTCCAGAATGTCGACTGGGCTTCACCTTGGCACTTACCCGAGCAGCATTCGGCCGAGAGGAGAGCTTGTCGACGAGCTCCTCAGAAACCTCCTATTGGGCCTCTTTGGTTATGCCGTGGCCTCGTGCACCGGCATGGCCGGAGCCGCTCTGAGCGGAGCGCACGTGGACGTCATCCACACCCTCATCGTTTTGCTGTTGGTGGCTCTCGTGCTGACGCCGATGATCCCGGTCTTGGCGCACATCATCGCTGTGACGGGCTTCAGACTAGGCCTTGACCCGGACAACTTCAGTTTGCCGACTCTGGCGGCCCTCATGGATCTGCTCACGATCTCGAGCATCGTTGCTGTGCTCAAAATAATCTAGGGCTCGCTTTTAGACGCGAGGGCCCGGAGGTTCTGCGGGGGAGAGGGGCTTGACAGAGTCGGAGGCGCATCTGGGCAGAGTCCCGGTCGGGGATCGCCACCCCGTCAGAGTGATAGGCGTCATCAACGTTTCTCCTGAGTCCTTCTACGCCGGGAGCGTCGCGCGAGGCAGAGAGGAGATCGCGAGGAGAGCGGCGAGACTCGCCGAAGAGGGCGCCGACATCATAGACGTTGGGGGCAGGTCGACCGCGCCGTACCTCGAGACTGAGGTCCCTCTCGAGGTGGAGATCGAGAGAGTGGCCGAGGCGGTGGAAGCGGTGAAATCAGCGGTCGATGTCCCGATATCCGTGGACACATTCCGAGCGAGAGTGGCCGAGGAGGCCCTGAAGCGCGGCGCTGAGATCGTCAACGACGTCACGGGTCTCAGAGGAGACCAGCGAATGTTGTATGTTCTGCGCGAATACGAGCCCTCCCTCATAGTGTGCGCAAGCGACGACGGCGTGCGAGCGGGACCCGACCCTCTCGAGAAGATCCTGAGGACCCTCAGATGGTCTCTCGAGAGGCTCGAGCAAATAGACTATGACGTGTCGAGAGTGGTCGTCGACCCCTGCATCGGATTCTTCAGGAGAGAGTCGATTCCGTGGTATCTCTGGGACCTGAAGGTGCTGGCCGGTCTGCGGAGGCTGCGAGAGCTCGGGAGGCCCATCGTCGTTGGCGTGTCGCGGAAATCGTTCATTGGAGTAGCGACCGGGCGCGAGAGACCCGAAGAGAGGCTGCCGGGCAGCTTAGCCATGACCGCCGTGGCGCTGCTCGGCGGAGCTCACGCCGTGAGGACGCACGACGTCGAGGCGACTAGAGACGTTGCGAGAGCGATCGAGGCCTTCGCGAGATACGGTGTTCCTCTCGAGATAAAATACCCGAGGTAGCTTGGGAGAGCTCTCATCTCATCATGCGACTTGGCAACCAGAGGACGAGACCCGGGAAGAAGTATATCAAGATCAGCATTATGGCTATGCACAATAGATAAACCAGGCCTCCCTTGAGTATATCGCTAAATGATATATCAGGCGCTATGCCCTTCACGACAAAGAGATTGAGGCCGACTGGAGGGGTGATGAGGCCGGCCTCCAAGTTTATGGTGAGCATCACGCCATACCATATTGGGTCTATGCCCGCAGCCGTCACGACCGGCTGAAGTATGGGCGTGGTTATCACTATTATCGAAACGGGAGGTAGGAACATGCCCAATAGGAACAGGAAGAGGTTGACGACGAGGACGAGCTGCCACTTAGCGAGGCCCGCTCGAGCTATGAGCTCGGCGAACTCCTGCGAGAAGTGGAGCCTCGTGAGGACTATTCCGTAGAGGAAGGACATGGCTATGAGGAACAGCAGGAATACCGACTCCTTCACGGTGTCGTCGAGCATCTTGAAGTAGTCGCTGAGCCTAGGCCTGTAGAGCGCCGTCGCGATGAGAAGGGCGAAGAGGGCGCCCAGCGCTCCGGCTTCATTGGGCGAGGCAACACCGGCGTAGATGGAGCCTAAGATGAAGACTATTATCGCGATGAACGGGACGGTCCTGAGCAGTAGTTTAGTGGTCGATTGAGGATCCCCTCTCTCATCGAGGGACTCTCTTCCCACAGAAGAAGAGTCGGCCCCTCGAGCTCTCCTATCGAGGTAGACGTGGTAGAGGCAGGTCGTCGCGGCGTAGAGGCCTGCCAACGCGAGGCCGGGTATCACTCCGCCCAGGAATAGCTTGCCTATGGAGGTGTCCGTGGCTATGCCGTAAACTATCATGGTTATGCTCGGCGGTATCAATATGCCGAGCGTTCCTCCGGCCACCACGGAGCCCGCGGCTATCCGCGGATGGTATCCTCTCTTGAGCATCTGCGGGATTGCGATCTTGCCCACGGCCGCCGTGGCGGCTGCGCTCACGCCCGTGAGAGCGGCGAAAGCCGTCGAAGTCGCTATGGTGGAGAGGCCCAGAGAGCCGGGCAACCTCTTAAGGAGCCTCTTGGTGGCTTCGTAGAAGTCTTCGCCAGCTCTAGTCCTGGCGACCACCGCACCCAATAGGACGAACATAGGTATAGCCAGATATGAGAAGTCGTTGAGGGCCTCGAAGAGCCTGACAGCGAGCATGTTCAACTCCGCATATCCCACGAATACCAACGCAAAGAGCAGAGACGTGACTCCCAGAGCGAAGGCCACGGGCATGCCGAGCAATAAGAGTATCGTGAGAACGGCGTAGGCCAAGAACCCCGCTAAGAGGGGGCTCATCGCTTGCCTCCTCCTAGATCGATGATTAGGTTTATGACAATCTGCATCGATAGGAGGAGCATGCCGACGCCTATCAGCGCGTATATCGGCCAGAGCTTCATCTCGAATAGGCCGTAGGTCTTCCAGCCTAACACGTAGGTCCTCGCCGAGTAATCTATGCTCCTCCAAGCCATGACCGCGAACACAAGAGACGCGATCGCGTCGAAGAGGATCCTGAGGAACTTCTTAGTCCTGTCGTTGAATCGAACCGCTAAGACCTCAACAGCGACGTGCACTCCGTGCTTGTGACCGTAGCCAGCCGCTAGATAAGCCATGCAGAGAGAGACGTAGATCGCCAGGGGTATCTGCCAATAGGCCGACATGCCCAGTAGAGTCCTCGCCACTATGCCCCAGACTATGGCGACGAGCGCTATGACCACGGCCACGGTCGAGAGCTTCCCGAGGACCTCGTTAATGGCGCTCAGCGCGTAGATTAAAGCGCGCCCTCTCGGCTTACTCGCGGGCACTCGGCTGCACCTGCTCTCCGAGCGTGTCCACGTCGAGGAGAGCGAGCTAAAAAACCTTAGATCGTTATCCAAAAGTTCCAGAAGCCTCCATCGCTAAGCAGGGACCTTGAGGGCCAGATCGAGCAGTTCCTTGCCTCCAGGCACGGTCTCGGCGAAGTACTTCCACGCAGTTTTCTCGGCGAAGTCCCTCCAGGCCTTCCACTCGTCGTAGGTCATGTCGTGTACTTCGACGCCCTTCTGCTCGAACTCCGTTACCATGGCGGCGTTGTTGTCCTTGAGCTGTTGATAGACCCAGCTCTCGAGCTCTCTGCCGACTTCGAGTACGATCTTCTGCTGCTCGGGAGTCAGCGAGTTCCAGGTCTTCATGCTGATTATTAGAGGTTCCAGCATATACCATATCATGTAACCCTTTCTGTGCCCCGTGTAATACCTGATGACCTCGTACAGTCTATAGGAATAGAAGGAGTCCACCGAGGTGAAGGCCGAATCCAGTACACCTGTCTGGAGAGCCGTGTAGATCTCGGAGGAGGGCATTGACACTATAATGGCCCCGGCCTGAGCGAGCATGTATTCGAACATCTTGCCGGCCGCTCTCATCTTGAGGCCCTTCACGTCTTCGGGGAGCCTAATTAGCCTGGTCCTGGAGCCTATCCCACCAACGAACCAACCCCATGAGATTATCTTGGCCCCGTTCTTTTCCAATATTTCCTCGAACTTCGAGCCTATCTCGGCACCTCTCCACTTGAACGCCTGCTCGAGGCTCGTTATCGTGGCGGGCATTAGGGTTACCGAAATTTGGGGGACCTTCCCCGACGCGTAGTCGAGCGGAATGATCGTGAACTCGAGGTCTCCCGAGACTATGTAATCCCACTGCTCCGCCGCCTTGTAGAGGGACTGAGCCGGGTAGATCGTGAACTTGAGCTCTCCCCCGGTCCTCTCCTCGACCATCTGAGCGAATTTGACGGCCCAGATGTGCCTGACGTCGGTCGTGGACCACTGATGCGATATCTTCATGGTCCTCGGCGTGATGGTCTTAGCTGGAGATGGCGTAGGAGCGGTCTTGGTCGGAGTAGGGGTGGGAGTCCGCTTCGTGGAGATGGCGAGGCCCGCTCCAGCTGCTACGCCCGCTATCGCTGCGACCGCTACCGCCCACTTGAGAAATCCTCTCCTAGATACTCCGCTACCCATTTAAAGGTCAACCGGTGAGAGAATATTGCGGAGACTTTAAAAATTTGAATAAAATTATTAATAATTATTGAAAAGATTTCACCATCCGCGCTCTAGGCCTTCTCGATCGTTATTACCTTGACTCCGCAAGATAGTTCGACCATGCTATCGGGCGGGAGGTTGTGGGCGCTCCTGAGCGATGCGTAGATCTCCGGGATCAGGTAAGACGGAGCCACCACGAGTAGAACGCTCGACCCGCTCTTGATGCGGCTCAAAATAAGCTGGAGCTGCTCCTTCGCGTCGCTGTTCGCTCCCAGCAGTATCTCGAGGTGTTCGGCGCAGCCACCAGGAGACTCTGATCTCTTCGCTCTCACATCCTTCACGAGCCCTCTCTCCTTAAGCGCGTTGAGTAATCTGAGCAGGGACTCCCAATCCTTCAGGCCGCCGAGGGTCTCCTTAAGCACCACGAGCGCTGATCGGTCCACGACGACTCTGTCGCCCTCGAGTCTTACTACGCCGAGCCTCTGAGCCTCCAAGACGTACCTTCTAGCGCTCTCGAGCTTCACCCCCACGGTCTCGGCGAACTCACGCAGACTGAACTCCGTTCTGTTTGTCTTCCTTACGAACTCGTCGATCTGGCCCAAGCCGAACAAGCGCTTCCCCCGGAGGCTTCCTTTACGGGATCCCGCGCGCGCCGGAAAAATCGATTGCGCTCGTGACACGGAAGATTTTTCGCCAAGCGATCGCGAGCCGGTGACTCGGGCGATGGGGTTGCCCCTGGTTCACGTCTATCTCTGGACCGGCGCGTCGACTGAAGCCAAGAGGAGAATCATAGCTGGGATCACCAAGGTCTTCGCTGAGCTCGGCATACCGCCCGAGGCTGTCGAGGTCCTGGTGCACGAGCTGCCCAAGGAGAACTGGGGGGTCGCCGGCCAGCCGGCGAGCGAGCACCCGAGGCTGAGAGACGCTAGACCACCGTAGACTCGGCGAGTCTCGAGCTCGCGCTCAGCAGTCGACGAGGTGCATTTTTATCCCGCGAGCTCTCCTCGATATATACGAGCGAAGGGGCGTTGGTCTTCGAGAGTACTCGAGAGATCCGAGAAGGGAAGAAGCGCTGCCGAGAGCTCTGCGCGGAGCTCTGCCTCGGATATTCTGAATGCTTCTACGACTGCGTGCTCGAGTGCGAGTCCAAGCACTCGTGAGGTCCTGAGCTTTGCGTAGGATCTGCTACCTAGGACCTCCCGGGACATTCAGCGAGGAGGCCGCTCTCGAGGTATTCGGCTCGAGCGAGGAGTTGATCCCCCTCTCGAGGGTGAGCGAAGTATTCGAGGAGGTCTCGAGAGGCTTCTGCGAGTACGGCGTCGTCCCCGTCGAGAACTCGCTGGAGGGGGGAGTCGGGGAGACCCTCGACGAGCTGGCCCGCACGGAGCTGAGAGTGTGTTGCGAGGTGCAGCTCAAGATAGAGCTCGTCCTCGCGGCGAGGCCCGGGACCAGGCTCGAGGACGTTAACTTGGTGCTCAGTCACCCCAAGGCGCTGGCGCAGTGCAAGGGGCTCCTCTCGAGGCTCGGGCTGCGCTGCGAGGCCTGCGCAAGCACCGCCGAGGCCTTGAGGAGAGCTCTCGAAATAGAGGGGTCCGCCGCTCTCGCTTCACGCAGAGCGGCCGAACTCCTCGGAGCCGACGTGATACTCGAGAGGGTTCAAGACGAGCCCGAAGACTACACTAGGTTCTTTGTCGTGGGTCATCGAAGGCTCCCAGTGGGGCCTCCCTATAAGACCTCGCTGGTCATGTGGCTGCCCCACGTGCCCGGCTCGCTTTATCGGGCCCTGGAGCCCCTCGCCAGGAGGAGGATCAATCTGACGAGAATAGAGTCCAGGCCCGTGCGAGGGAGGCCATGGGAGTACTTCTTCCACGTAGACTTCGAAGGGGACGCCGAGGCGGATGAGGAGATAGCGGCGGCTCTCGAGGAGCTCGCGAGCATTGCTCGAGTTAAGCTCCTGGGCTCGTATGGGGTCATCCTACCGAGCCGAGGCTCTGACAAGCGATAACCGGATTAAGAGAAAAATATTAACCGAGGAAAACACTCAACATGCGCGGGTCATGTTGAGTTGACGAAGCTAGCCCCGAGAGACTGGGCGTTGATCGCCGGGTTCTCCGTGCTCTCCGGCGTGATCTTCGCTATAACATCGCTCGTCATAGCTCCGCCTCTCTACGTGTTCGGCCACGTTGGCATAGCTGTCATCTACGGGCTGTGGTTCGTCGGAGGCACGCTGGTGGGATACGTGGTTAGGAAGCCCTGGTCAGCCTTCTTGGGGGAGACCTTAGGAGCTATAGTGGAGCTTCTCATGTTGAGCCCTTACTCGATCATGCTGTATTACTACGGGCCGGCTCAGGGCATAATGACCGAGATAGTCTTCAGGCTCAGAGGCTACAAGAATTTTGACTATAAGACCATGGCTCTGGCGGGCGCTATGCCCACGATCGCCGCCTATCCCTTCGACTGTTTCGTATCGCCCTTCTACCCGGCTTGCAGAGAGCCCGGCTACCCGCCGGAGCTCCACGTAGCGTTGATAGCACTCTACTTGGTGAGCGGGGCTCTGCTCGCTGGCGTTCTCGTTAAATTCCTCGTCGACTCCGCGGTGAAGATGGGTGCCTTCGCTAGGAGACCCTCTGCTGAGCGCTAGAGACGCGTCGCCTAGGGAGGGCTCATCTAGCCCTCTCTCCGAAGGCGTGAGCTTCGACGTATACGAGGGCGAGGTCTGCGCGATACTCGGGAGGAGCGGTAGCGGCAAGAGCGCGCTCTTGAGGGCTATATTGGGCCTCGTCGAGTACTCCGGGAGCCTCAAGATCGAGGGGAGAGAAGTCAGAGAGACCCCTCGCGATGTCCTCCTCTCGAGAGTCTTCTACGTGCCCGAGAACCCCGAGGAGATATTCGTGATGAGTAGAGTCGAGAATGAGCTAGCGTTCTTGCTCGAGGAGAGGGGGGTGGAGCCCTCCGTGATTAGGAGGGAGATCGACAGAGCCCTCGAGCTCGTCGGCCTTGAGAGAAAGAGGAGCAAGAACGTGCGCGAGCTAAGCGGAGGAGAGAAGAGGAGATTGGCCATAGCCGAGGGCCTGCTCTCTCGCGCGAAGCTCATCTTGATGGACTCGCCTACGTGCGATTTGGACGTGTCCATGAGGAGAGAGCTCGAGGACCTCTTCGAGATCTTGAGGTCTTCAGATAAAGCCGTGATTTACACGGCCTGCCTCACGAGAGACGCTAGATACGCCGACAAAGTGGTGGAGCTGAGGGCCCCTCCGAGGAGGCTGAGGCTCGAGCCGGAGCCGCTCGGCGTTCGCTTGATCTCGCCCGAGCGCGGCTTTTCTCTCTTCGTGAACGATGTGTGGTTCGGCTACTCTAGGCGCGAGCCCATCATTAAGGGGATATCGTTGAGATCCGAGGGGCCTGGTTCGCTCCTGCTATTGGGGCCTAATGGGGCCGGCAAGACCACTCTCGCAAAGATCATTGCCGGTCTGCTCAAGCCCTGGAGGGGGCTCGTTAGGATCGATGGGGGAGGCGCGAGTGACGTCGTCTACGTCTATCAGTCACCGGACGACGGAATAGTCGGCAGAACCCCCATTGAAGACCTGGCGACGACTATTAGAGTGGCGCGAGGAGCAGCGGGGCCCGAAGCCGCCGAGATCGCCAGGAGGGCGCTCCGCGAGATAGGACTCGAGGAGCGCTCCGATGACCCCATATATTCTCTCGACAGAGGGGCGCTGAAGCTCCTCAGCTTGGTATCGGCCCTGCTGCTCGAACCGAGAGTCTTCGTCTTGGACGAGCCGACGAATTATCTAGATGACGCGCTGGCGGAGCTTGTGCTGCGCGCCGCCTTAGAGCTAAAAAAGACGCGGCTTCTCGTCGTCGCGACGCACGACTTGGAGCTCGCCGAGGCCCTCGGGGGCTCGGCCGTGGTTCTTAAAGAGGGGGCCGTGCTCTTCGAGGGGGCGGCCAACGAAGCTGTCGAGGTGGTCTCCGCGCTGTGAGCTCCTTCTTAGAACGCGCGACCCCCCTCTCCAAGACTATTCTGGCTATCATCATAATAGTTCCCCCGATGATGTCAGGCTCCGTAGAGCTCGCCCTAGCGTCTCTCCTCTACGCCGCGGTCCTGAGCTCTCTCGGCGGAATCGATTTCTCGAAGCTGACGAGAGACGTCGCGCCGTTCTCCCCCCTTCTCCTGGGCGTGCCGTTGGGCAACGCCGTGATAGCCTGGACGCGAGGGGCCGAGCCTCTCGAGGCCGGAGCGAGGGCTGCCGCGATGCTCGGGGTCCTCGTGATGAGCGCCACGATCTTCGCGTACACAACCACGCCCGACGACTTCGCTTACATGCTCGCCAAGCACTTGAGGCTGCCACCCGCCTTCGCGTTAGGAGTGGCGATGGTCTACGGGCTCCTCGTCGATTCTCTCGCGAGATACCATAGAGTTCTCGAAGCGTTGAGAGCGAGGAGAATCGTGAAGAGCAGAGCAGACGTCTTAAGGAACTTCGTGCCCATCGTAGCGAACTTGATATATTACGTGACGAGGAGGAGCGAGGAGCTGTCGGTCGCCCTCGAGATCAAGGGGTACGGCAATCCGAGGAGGACTTACGCCTACGCGCCGAGGCTCGGGCTCCTCGATCTGATGCTCGTAATCCCGGCCGCA
Organism: Fervidicoccaceae archaeon; assembly: GCA_038878695.1. NCBI lineage: Archaea > Thermoproteati > Thermoproteota > Thermoprotei > Fervidicoccales > Fervidicoccaceae > Fervidicoccaceae archaeon. The sequence continues at coordinate 209,320 of JAVZVD010000003.1, read as the reverse complement.
GTCTACGTTGGGGCGGCGCTCGTCGCGCTCGGCTCCCGATAATTTATTTCCCGTCGCTCCGAAGAGCTTTTGGTCAAAGAAGTGGAGCTCGACGCGAGGCTCTGCCTGCTCTGCAGAGGCGGTAGGTACCTCTGTGGACTCGTCTATTGTCCCGTACTCGCGAGGAGCTCCATCTATCGGGGTCTCTCTCGAGTGGAGGGGGCGCGTGAGCTTTGGGGTTCCAGCCCGCCGACAATCTTCGTCGGGAGAGCGGGTTACCCGAGGGTGAGAGCGGGGCTCGGGGCTCCGCCTGTCGAGGGCGACACGAGCGTCTACGAGAGCCCCGAGGCGTGGACCGCGCTGCCGCTCGAGAGGGTCCTCGAGTTCAGAGTGGGCCTCGTATTGGGCTACGAGCTCGTCGACGTACACGGCGGTTCTTCGAGGATCCTCGATGAGCTGCGAGAGCTGGCTCTATCCTCCAGGCCTGTGGACGTAGAGATGGAGTTCGCCAGACCGTTGAGACCGCGGGTCCTATTGGACGAGCACGTCCCACCCATGGGTCCGGGCTCCCCGCTGAGGCGCCTCAGGCTAGCGAGCAACCCCTCCGTCCCGCGAGTGGTCGAGAGAGTGTCCTCAGATGTGGATCTCGACGCGGAGGAGGCCTTGGTGGAACTCTACGAGAACGGCGTACACGTGAGCTATATCCAGAGGCTTCTGAGCGCGGGCTGCCTCGGAGGGCGCTCTCGCAGGCTCGTGCCCACGAGGTGGTCGATCACGGCGGTCGACGACGTGATCTCGAGGGCGCTCCTCAGAGAAATCTCCTCCTCGCCCTCCATAGACGAGTACGAGGTATTTCACTTAGAGCACTCGAAGAATCTCTTCGTGGCGCTCCTGGCCCCAGGAGCCTGGGCATTCGAGTGGATGGAGGCCTGGTATCCGGGCTCGACGTGGAACCCGGCGAGCTCGGGCGAGCCGGCCATTGAAGGGGATCACGAGTTTCACTGGGGTAGGAGGACTTACGCGAGCATAGGGGGCTGTTACTACGCTGCCAGGCTAGCCGCAGCGGAGCACCTGGCCAGGCGCGGTAGGCGAGCCACGGTGGTGCTGTTACGAGAAATCTACCCCGGCTTCGATGTCCCGATTGGTGTCTGGTTCGTCAGAGAGAGCCTGAGAAAGATGTTCTCCTCGAGCGCCCCGGAGAGATTCTCCTCACTCGATGAGGCTCTGGCTCGCGTGGCCGAGCTCTCGAGGCTGGGCCTGAACAGGTGGCTCGCTCGCTCGAGGCTCCTCGAAGCCCTGAGAGCGCAGAGGAGGCTGGACGCGTGGACTGCTCCTACACGGTGAAGAGGGCCAGGGTAAGAGGGGCGCTCTCCCGCAGCGGCCTCCCCGGCCTTGACTACGCGCTCAACCCCTACGTTGGGTGCTCTCACGCGTGCATCTACTGCTACGGGAGGGAGTACGTGCGCAATGAGGAGGTCGCGAGGAGCTGGGGCTCCGTGGTAGTCGTTAAGGAGAATCTAGTGGAAGTCCTGAGGAAAGAGACGTCGAGCGTCGCCCTCGGGACCGTGGGGCTCGGCACAATCACCGACGCCTATCAACCCGTGGAGCGATCTGAAGCCGTCTCCAGGAGGTCGCTGGAGGTCCTGCTCTCCCGCGGCTTCGGAGTGAGCATTCAGACCAAGTCAAGCCTAGTCCTGAGAGACGTCGATCTGCTGGAGGCCTATTCAAGTAGAGTCGACGTTGGCTTCACCATAACGACCCTCGATGAGTCGCTCGCCGAGCTCATCGAGCCCTGCGCCCCCCCGCCGAGCGAGCGGGCCAGAGCTCTAGAGGAGCTGTCGTCGAGGGGAATCGAGACCTGGATCTTCCTCGGGCCCATAATACCCGGCGTGAACGACGAGTTCGAGTCGATCGAGGAGATAATCGAGCTGGCCTCGTCGACTGAGAGCGTGCTATACGTCGACAAGCTCAGAGTAAAGCCATTCATGATGAGAGCGGAAGGGCCAATCCGCGACTACGTGGCCAAGGCCCGATCCTACGATTGGGGGAGGCTCCTCGCGTCGATCGAGGAGCTCTGCGAAAAACGGGGAGCCGAGTGCCGCGGGGCCTTCGAGATTGAGCCGGAGAGCGCTACCTCCTCGCGAAGGCCACGATGAGTCCCACTATGAAGCCGAGCGAGACGGGGCCGAGCGCCAGCACGCCGAGCGTCCCCGCCAGAGCCTTGAGCTCGGGCAGGAGCTCTCTCAGCCTCTGCACCGCGTAGCTGATGGCCTCGCTCGCGTTGGAAACCCTCCCGAGGCTCCACACGTTCAGGGCCGCGCCCAGCACGAGGAGTGCGGCTAGCGCTACGACGTACTTGAGTATCCTGGCTGAAATGTAGCCCAGCCCGAACCCGAGGCCAAACTGTAAGAGCAAGTTCGCGAGAGCCCAAGGATCGCGCAGCGCGACTCTGAGCGCCTCGAGGGCTCCAGGTTCCTCGGCTCGCGCCAGCACCGCCAGCAGAGGGAGGACGAAGAGGATCAAGATGAGCTCTCTCGAGCTTCCCTCGCGCATCGCTACTTGACCTCTGCGCTCTACCCTCGCTCTTCGAGGGCGACGAATAAAAAAGCTCTTCACCTGCCACCTGCGGGGACGAACCGAGCTCTCCCGGGACAGCTGACGTGGGAGGCCTCGCGAGCCGGTCTGGAGAAGAGAGGAAAAAGCGAAGCCTCGGGTGACTTTTAGAGCTCCTCCTCAGTTCTCCTGCGCTTAATCGCCCGATCGAATACTATCCAGTTCCTGTACCACTCCTCGTTCTCTTTCTTCAATAGCTCGAGCACGTGCTTCGTCAGCTCCTTGGCCGTCACTTCGCTCTTCCCACTCTCGAGGATCCTAGCCTCAACTATCTTGGCGATCTTCCTGGCGGCCTCGAGCGTGGCCCCGGCCTTGAGACAGCTAACGACTATCTTCTCAAAGATGAAGGGCTCTCTCCCCCCATCTCTTTTGACCACGGTTATCTCCAAGTCGGCTCGCCACGAGAGATTCAACTATCTTTCTTAGATAAATTCTCTCCGGGAGCTCAGAGGGCGCGAGAGGTGCGAACGATTATACCTCTGCTCGCGAGCAGCGCCGAGCACGAAGAGCAGAATCTTGAGGTCTTGGCGTCTACCTCGGCCAGGCTGTTGCTGAAGCTCATTACGCAGAGCCTGCGAGAGCAGTGGCCTAAGCCGAGAAGGTGTCCCACCTCGTGTAGGGACTCCTTCTCGACGCGCTCGATGAGAAGCTCGAGACCTCCCTCTCTTTCGAGGGGGAGCTTGAGCCTGCTCAGAAATACCGCGGCTGCCCCGAGACGCGGGAGAGCGAGGCCGAAGACGAAGTTCAGACCCTCGACGTATGCGTCGACGTCGGCCAGGAGCAGGAAGAGCGCGCGCTCCTCGCGCCTATGAGAAGAGGCCCACGCTAAGACCGCCTCGGCCTTATATTGTCGTCTCCTCTCATCGAAGGTTGAGCTCGGAGGAGCTGGGATCCGATTCACGGTCGTTGCCCTTAGGCCCAGCGCGTCGGAAAGGACTAAGGCCGCTCGTTCAATGATAGAGAGTGGGACCTCGATAGTCCCGACGACCTCGATGCTCGGCGCTCGCAACGCCTCATCGCGATCTACACCTCGCGTGCTCCATAAAAACGCTACTTCCACGCTTTTCACAACATGTTATCAACGTGTTATAAATATGTTATGAAGCTTAAGTGTTTTTCGTCACTAATAAAGGGGAGGACGCAATGGAAAGAGGACGGAGGCGCAGGCTAGCCTTCATCGTGTTATCGTGTGCAGCTCTCCTGGCGGCGATCGCCGGGATCCGGCCACGGAGGGAGCGCATGGCCTTAGCCCTCATGACGCGCTCCAACATAGTCGACCCGCACTTCTCGAGGAACATGACGTGCCTAGACTGCCACAGCGCGAGCGAGGTCCACGGAGTGAAGTTCAAGCTCGACGGCTCGCCCTACATCAGCTTCTGGGAACCTGGCTTCTTTGACGCGAGCTGCGAGAAGTGTCACGTCGAGGGGACGGCCCCTAGGCCCCCGCAGAACGTAGCAGAGCACCAGGTCCACGTGTACGCGCTCAGGAACGTAGCGTGCGAGGCTCGTCACACGGCTACGGTGCAGACGTGCTACAGCTGTCACCTCGATGGGTCCCTGAGGGGGATCCCCCACGCCTAGCTCTTGACGGGGCCGCTCGTCGGATGGGTCTTCTTGGTGAAGTACGACGGCAAAGCGTACCCGGCTAACCTGATGAGTATAACCTACGAGGGTAAGAACGCGACGTTCGCCGTATGGGCTCCCTTCTTCTCGCACATCGTAGTCGAGGAAAGGAGGCGGTGCGCCGAGTGCCATGGGACGAGCGTCGTCAAGACCATCGTTGAGTCCAAGCAGTTGAGGCTCACGTGGTGGAATGAGACCGCCGGCGGCCTGGACTGGCTGAGAGGCTCCCCGACGAGGGGTCTGGTCATACCCGTAGTAGAGGGTGTTCGGTATGAGATGCTATTCGTCAAGAAGCTCAATTACACGACGGGCGAGATTGCCGCCTTCGCGGTGAGCACGTCCACACAGTCGAGCGAGCCCGTAGACGAGCTCGGTTACGCTGCGGTCATCGCGTTTGGGAAGCCGCTGAAATGAGAGGAAATGGTGAAGCTTAGTAATGGGATAGCCCGCGCTTTTCCTCAGTCCCTTCCGTGGGCCTCACCCGAGGTTCTCCCGGATCACTCTTAGGGCATTGCCGTAGGCTACCTTCTCTAGGTCCGAATCCTTGAGCCCGGCCTCGGCCAGCCTCTCGAAGAGGAGAGGAAGAGAGTCTACGGTCTCTAGCCCTCTCGGTATCTCCGCTCGCCGAAGTCCGAAGTAGTCCGTGCCGATAGCGAGGACGTCGGGTCCAAACCTCTCGTAAATGTAAACGAAGTGTTTGATCACGTCGTCCACGGTGGAGCGTCCTCCTGGCTTCACCATTGAATCAATGAGAGAGACCCCGATCACCCCTCCGCGCGAGCTGAGCGCCTCTAGCACCTCATCGTCAACGTTCCTCGGGCTGTCCACGATGGCTCTGACATTAGCGTGACTAATTATGACGGGCCTCCTCGAGACCTCGAGCACCTCGAGAGCAGTCTTCTTGCTGGAGTGAGCGACGTCTATTATCACGCCGAGTCTATTCGCTTCCGCTACGAGCTCCTCGCCCTCGCCGGTCAATCCTCTGTCTCGCCTCGAGAAGCACCCGGACCCGTATTTATTGTCGTGGTTCCACTGCAGACCGAGGCTCCTGACGCCCGCTCCATGCAATATCTCGAGGTCGTAAGGGCTGTCGAGCGCGTCGGCTCCCTCGAGATGCAGGAGCAGGCCGGGAGGTCTAGCCTCGGGAAAGTGGAGGAGCCGCTCGGCGTCCCTCGAGGTCTTCACGATCTCCATGCCATATAGCCTCGAAAGTCTGTAGTAGATCGAGAGGTGCTCGAACAGCAACTCCTTCGATGCTCTAGGCACGAGGACTTGCCGCTTCTCGTTGTACTTCGTCGAGAGGGTCCTGAAGAGTGTAGTCACTGATGCGAACACCAATCTAACGTTGGCTCTAGCGTACTTGGGGAGGTCAGCTTCTCGGCCCGACGAGTCCACGGAGAGATCGAGCTCGGCCCCCTCGGCTTGAGGCGACGAGTAATACAGGCACAGGTCCTCGTGGAGATCGATTATCGGAGGCCTTCTCAAATACTCATCCGCCCCAACGAGCGCCGACCGCCTCGAGCGCGCTCTATCGTTTATTGCTACGTCTCTCCAGGAGAGATCGCGACTAAGCTCAACGGCCCTCTCTCGAGCAACTCCATCACGCGGTGCTCCGAAGCGACCAGCGGAGAGCCCCGAGGCACTCCGAACATCTTAGCGATGGGAGGGCATTTCGCTCTGAGCGCGAAGAGGGCTTTGCCGCGAAGCCAGCCGGGCTCGTCCATGTAGGCTTCGAGGTTGGCTATGCCTTTAGCGATGACGAGGTCGACCCCCTCGAGGACCTCGACGACCTGTCTCGGCGCTCTCCTTCTGTAGAGCGCCGGGTACGGCGTCCCCGTTGAGAGTACTTCGATGTTCTCTCCCAGCAGCTCGAGAGCCTCGGCGTAAGTCACATCGATCTCGTAGGGCGACCCTCTGGCCACGACTTTTACTTCGAGACCGAGGCGGGAGAGCTCCGCCGCAACCAGAGCGTCGACTACCGCCTCTCCATGATTGTCGAGGACGTAGGCTAAGGTCCTCGCTCTGCGCAGCAAGGCCTCGTCTGCGTCGTTTATGAGCGGAGGAGTCGCCAGCAGATCGCTTAAGTTAGAGCCCTCGTTGAACTCGTAGCCTAGGACCCTCGTGTCTAGAGCGTTAGCCGAGGCCGCGAGCCCTAGGAGCCCCCTGATACCGTCTCCTTTAGCCGCCTCGAGGAGCAGAGGCGCTACCTCCGCTACCGCGCGCATGAGCCTCGTCTTCGTGGGCCCGTAGGGGTCCGAGACCCCGGTTAGCTTCTTGACCTCCTCGAAGCTCTCGACGAAAGCCTCAGTCCTCTCGAGCGCGGAGAGCCTGCTGAGAGCATCGAGCATGAGCAAGAGAGAGTCGCTAGAGGAGCCTAGCTTCAGAAGATCCTTCAGCCTGTTCTCAACGAGACAGACGAAACACTGAGGAGGCCTGTTCACTTCGAGAGCCCCTCCATGACTCTCCCAAACGCGGAGACTATCGTGTCGACATCCTCATCAGTCATGTAGCCCATCACTCCGATTCTGAGCATAGAGTCTCTGAGCTCGCCCATGCCCCGCGCGATGATCACGCCTTCTTCTTCGAGTTTGTCGACAACGATGGAGGCGGAGAGGCCCGGGGGAGGCCTCAGAGCGACGATCGTGTTGGCGCGGAAATCCCGCTCGGGGAAAGCCTCGAGGCCCAGCTCGCCCAGCTCGGTGTAGAGTCTGGACGCGAGATTGGCGTATCTAGCCCACCTGCGCTGGAGCCCCTCCTCGGCCAATAGAGTCAGGGCCTCTCTCATGGCGAAGAGCAGATTCACCGCTGGAGTAAAGGGCGTTTCGAATTTCTCGGCGAATTCTATGTACTTACTCAAGTCCAAGTAGGGGGGCTTGGCCTTGGTCTCGCGCGCTCTCCGAACGGCCTCTCGGCTTAAGAGAACGAAGGATAGACCGGGCGGGCCGCCAAGGCACTTCTGGCTGCAGGTGGCCACCGCGTCGATTCCCCACGCGTCCATGTAGAGAGGCTCTCCCCCCAACGAGGAGACGGCGTCTATGCATACGAGGAGCCCTCTCTTCTTAGCCTCCTCCGCTATCTCGCGGAGGTCGGAAAGCTTCGCGCCCGTGCTTGTCTCGTTGTGAACCGTGAAGAGGGCTCTGTAGTTCGAGCGCGTGTCTAGGACCTCTTCAACCTCTTCGACCTCGACGGCTCTCCCGGGCCGAGCTCTCAGGACCGTCACATGACAGCCCCTGGTCTCGAGAGTTTTCCTGAGCCTGGAGCCGAACTCGCCGAATTCGAGGAGGATTACTTCGTCCCCTGGGTCTACTATGCTGTAAACCATAGAGTCTACGGCCAGGGTGCCCGAGCCCGTGAGCAGAAGGGGGACCGCGTGCTCGGATAAGGCGGCTCTCCTCACTCCCTCGAGGATCTCCGCGAGCACTTTCCTGAACTCGGCACTTCTGTGGGAGAGCACCTGCTTCGAGAGAGCGGTCAGCACTCTCTCGTGCAGCTCAACGGGCCCCGGCGTGAAGATTCTAGCGCGCGTCTCCATCTCTCCTCTCCTCGCTCATCAGCGCTCTCAACCTGCTAAGGATCTCTGCTGCTATCCTCTTCTGAGCCTCTACGGTCTGGGAGCCTATGTGCGGCGTGACCAAGACCCTCGGGTGCCTCAGCAGCTCGAGCTCGTGGGGCTCTCTCGGCGGCTCGTTCTCAAGGACGTCCAGCGCCGCCGCCCCGATCTTGCCCGAGTTGAGAGCGTCGAGCAGAGCTCTTGTATCGATTACCGCGCCTCTCGAAGTGTTCACTAATATCGCTCCGTCTTTGAAGAGCTCGAACTCCCTCGGACCTATCATGTGATAGGTCTCCGGCGTTAGGGGGACATGGAGGGACACTATATCGGAGCGCCTCAGCAGATCGTGTAAGCTCCTCGCCACTTCGGCGCCGAGCGCTAGGGCCTTCTGGCTGACGTCCGCGACGTCGTAGACGAGGACGCGGGCTTCGAACGCCCTCAGGATGCGGGCGACCTTTGAGCCTATCCGGCCGAATCCGATTATTCCAACGAGCTTGCCTTGGAGCTCGAAGCCCTGCACCTTCTTCCAAGAGCCGGACCTAGCGAGTTCTATGGCCTCGGTCAGTCTGCGAGCGGCAGCTATCATGAGCCCTATAGTGAGCTCCGCGACAGATTGCGCGGGGGCCTCGGGAGCGCAGAGGACGGTTATCCCGAGCCTCGTGGCAGTTTCCACGTCAACGTTATCGAGGCCTACGCCCGCTCTCGCTACGACCTTGAGCCTCGCTCCCCGCTTCAGGACCTCGGCGTCTACCTTGGTCCTGCTCCTGACGATTAGCAAATCGTAATGTTCTATGGCGCGGAGGAGCTCGTCACGCGTTATATTCGGCGAATAAGTCACGCTGAAGCCCAGGCTCTCGAGGCCATTGATTAGATCTTCGTCTACCGGATCGGCTACGAGGGCCCGAGAGCCCAGCTCGAGGGCCCTCCGCGGCTGCGCGAGTCCGAGTCCGACAAAAACTCTCCACCTCAACCTAGAGCGCTCGCACAAAGAGCTTTCCTCGAGGATTTAAAAACTAAACGCCCAGAGGCTCTCGGGATGGCGACGAAGCCGGAAATCTACGTAGGCACGAGCGGCTGGCTTTACGATTGGAACCCCGAAGGCACCCTGGACTGGTACGTCTCCCACAGCGGCCTCAACGCCGTCGAGCTCAACGCGTCGTTCTACAGGTTCCCCTCGGTGCGTCACGTATCTTCGTGGGCGAGGAGAGGATCCGCGCTCAGGTGGAGCGTGAAGTTCCACAAGTCGATCTCGCACATCTACAGGTTGAACGAGAAAGCCGCCGAGATCGCATCAAGGTTCTTGGAGAGGTTCGAGCCGTTGGACCGACTCGTCGATTTCTACCTACTACAAATGCCGCCGACCTTCGCTAGGACACGCGCTAATGAGGAGAGGGTCGAGAAGATCTCCTCGAGGCTGGGATTGGGTCGGAGGCTAGCCATAGAGTTCAGGCATGCGTCGTGGTTCTCCGAGGAGGGGCTCGCCGTGGTCGAGAGAGCTAACGCGACGGTAGTTTCCGTCGACTCTCCCGATATCACGTGGATCGAGATGACAGGGGACGCTGTCTACTTGAGGATGCACGGCCGAGCGACCTGGTACGCCCACGACTACGAGCTTCGCGAGATCGAGGAGCTCCTGAGGTCGGCTTTGTCTATTGGTCCGGCGAAGCTATACATCTTCTTCAACAATAATCACTGGATGCTCAAGAACGCGAGAGAGGCCCTGAGGCTGGCTATGCTCCTTAGCTCGGAGCGACCCTAAAATGGCAGAGCCGAGCTCGTCCTCGGAGCTCTCCTGATCGGCTCGCTCGCCGCTCTAGCGGCGCTTAACGTCGTGGCCTCGGTCTTCGCGCGGATTCCAGTCTACGCCCAGCCGACCTCCATTTAATGCTCAAACGACCACGAGAAAAGCGTAGGCCTCTCCTCCCCCGATCTTCCTCGCGCTCTCCACAGCAGCGACGTAACCGATGCCGTTTCCCGCTCTAGGTTTTTGCGGGTTTTCCTAGGGCGGGTTGCGCCTCAGCCCCGCGGTTCACCGTGGTCACCGACCGCTCCGCGCAGGGGTCATGGGCACCGTTCGAGCCCAACGGCACGGGGCTCGCATTTAGTTTTAGAGCTGTGTTCCACGCTCCTATTACGTCTCTGTCGTGAGTGAACCCGCATTTACCACATTTTACGGGTCTGAAGCTCCAGCCTCTCCTCTGGGCATTGCCCGTCATTAGAGATAAGCTGGAGCCACAGACAGGGCATCTTCTGGACGTGTTTCTCGGGTCTACGAGCTCTACTCTTACACCATGCTCTGGCGCTATCGAGGACGCTCACAATGGGTCAAGAGGTAAGGCCGCGCACCAAAATAATAACGGCTCTCTCGAGGGCTCCCCGGTGTCGGGCGCGAGAGAGGGGCGTTGCGCCGTGAAGACGAAGCACGAGGTGCTGAGGAGGAGGGCCCTAGCCCCCGGCATAGTTGACATAGTGGTCAGGGCTCCGCTCGTCGCTAGAAAGGCCGAGCCCGGCCAGTTCGTCATGGTCATGGCCGATGAGAGGGGGGAGAGGATCCCTCTCACTCTCGTGGACTGGAGCCGCGAAGAAGGCTGGATAGAGATGGTTTTCCTCGAGGTGGGAGTCAGCACGAAGAAACTCTCCGCTCTGAGAGAAGGTCAAGAGGTCTACCACGTGGCTGGGCCACTCGGCAATCCCAGCAAGATAGAGCGGTACGGCAGAGTGGCCGTTGTGGGGGGAGGAGTCGCCAATGCTGCTCTTTACCCGATCGCGAGAGCGCTGAGAGGCCTCGGTAACGAGGTTATCGCGGTTGTCGGGGCCAGGTCCTCGTCTCTCTTGGTCTTCGAGGAAAAGCTCTCCGAGTTCTGCGACGAGGTCCACGTAGCAACCGACGACGGGAGCAGAGGATTCAAGGGTTTCGTCTCTCAACTCCTCGATGAGCTCATGGGAGAGGGGCTCGAGCTCGACGCAGTCTGGATCGTGGGCCCCGCCCTTATGATGAGGGCGTGCGCTCAGGTCGCCGCGAAGCGCGGCGTGCCCGTAGCATACGCGAGCCTCAACCCGATCATGGTATGCGGCATGGGGATGTGCGGGGCCTGCAGAGTAAAGGTGGGGGGCAGAGTTCGTTTCACGTGCGTCGAGGGGCCTGAGTTCGATGCGTATGCCGTCGACTGGGAGGACTTGATCAGGAGGCTGGGGGCCTTCAGGGACCAGGAGGGCCTTTCTCTAAGGCTCTACTCGGAGGCGAAGAGAGCTTGAGGCTCAGAGTACCCGTCCCAAAGAGAGATCCCCTCGAGAGGTCGAGAGACTTCGCCGAGGTCTCTCTAGGCTATGACGAGAGAGAGGCCGTGGCCGAGGCCTCGAGGTGCATACAGTGCCCCTCGAGGCCCTGCGTCTCGGGGTGCCCAATAGGGGTCGACGTACCGAGATTCGTGAAGCTCCTGGCCGAGAGGAAATTCTCCGAGGCCTACAGAGTTCTGACCGATAGGTGCCCAGTGCCCGCGATAACTGGGCGCGTGTGCCCCCAAGAGAGGCAGTGCGAGGCCCTGTGCACGCTCGCAAAGCTTGACCAGCCCATCGCCATAGGAGCGCTCGAGAGATTTCTCGGCGACTGGGCCTACGAGAACGGGCTCGAGAGGCCTAAGCGCGTCGACGCGGTGAGAGGGAAGAGCGTAGCCGTAGTGGGCTCAGGAGCGGCGGGTATAATCGTGGCATCTGACCTCGCGAGGCTAGGGTACGAGATAGTGCTCTACGAGGCCCTCCACGCCCCGGGGGGCGTCATGGTGTACGGAATACCCGAGTTCAGGCTGCCGAAGCGCGTAGTCGAAGCCGAGCTGAGATATCTCGACGAGCTTGGAGCGGAGGTCTTACTCGGAGCGGTCGTGGGCAAGACCTTTACGGTGGATGAGCTGCTGGACCAACACGACGCGGTGTTCCTCGGAACGGGCGCGGGGAGGCCTAGGCTCTTAGGAGTGCCGGGCGAGGAGCTCAACGGCATCTACACGGCAAACGAGTTCCTCGTTCGCGTGAATCTGATGAGGTCTTACCTTTTCCCCGAATACGACACGCCGTTAAAAGTAGGAAGCAGAGTCGCCGTAATCGGAGCCGGCAACACGGCCATGGACGCGGCCAGAACCGCGGTGAGGATGGGGGCGAGAGAGGTCTGGGTCCTCTATAGGAGGACGCGCGCCGAGATGCCCGCGAGGCTCGAAGAGGTGCGCAACGCCGAAGAGGAGGGGGTCAAGTTCGTGTTCCTGGTGAGACCGGTCGCGTTCCGCGGCTCGTTCTCCGTCGAGTCGGTTGTGCTCGAGAAAATGAAGCTGGGAGAGCCCGATGAGAGTGGAAGGCCCAGGCCCCTTCCAACCGGCGAGCTCATCGAGTTCGAGGTCGATACTGTGATAAACGCGATAGGCTTCCACCCGAATCCTCTCGTGCCTTCGGTGACGCCCGGCCTCAAGACGCTTCCCGACGGCAGAATATACGTCGACAGCTCCTGCAGGACGTCGCTGCCCCGCGTGTACGCTGGGGGCGACGTGGTAGTGGGCGAGGGCACCGTGATAGAGGCTATGGGCTGGGGCAGGAGAGCGGCCAAATCTATTCACGAGGATCTCGCGAGATCTTAAGGGCCGGAGCCGCCCTCATCTAGTCCTTTTGCTTAGGCGAGTGACCCTCGGAGCGTCTCCTCCTGAGGTCCTCTAGAGCTCTCGTGACGCGCTCGAGCGTCACGGGCCCTCCGCCCTCGAGAGATCTAGCCACCTCCTCGGCTTCCTCCGGCGTAGCTCCAGCCATTATGGCGAGGTTCCTCGCGTGAAGCCTCATGTGACCTCTCTGAATTCCCTCGGTCACGAGAGCCCTCAGAGCGGCCAGGTTCTGAGCCAATCCGACGGCCCCCATTACCTCCGCCAGCTCTCTGGCTCCGCTCACGCCCAAGATCTTGAGCGCTATCCTGGCCACGGGATGACTCCTCACGGCTCCCCCCACCGTGCCCACCTGAACGGGCATCTCCAGGACCCCCGCCAGGTCGCCCGCCCTGGTCTTCCACCATGTGGATAGAGGCCTGTATCTCCCGGTCCTCGCGGCATACGCGTGAGCTCCCGCCTCTATGGCTCTGTGGTCCTGACACGTGGCCAGAGCGACGGCGATTACCCCGTTCATTATGCCTTTATTGTGAGTCGCTGCTCTGTAGGGGTCGGCGTCGGCTAGAGCCCACGCGTCGACTATTGCGTCGACCACCTCCTCTCCCCCGAGCGCCTCCTTCTTGACGACGGCTCTGCTCCTGACAATCCTCCTATCGGCTAGATTGCTCACGATCTTGAGCCTGGCTTTGCCGCCGGTTATCTCCTCGAGAAGAGGCGCCACGGTCTCCGCCATGGCGTTCACCGTGTTAGCTCCCATAGCGTCTCTGACGTCGACGAGGAGGTGGACCGCCACCGCCGGGCCGCGCCTCGTCTCGAGGGACCTGCACTCTAGATCTTTAGCTCCTCCTCCTAGCTTGAGGAGGGTCTCGTTAGTCGAGTTGGCGAGCGAGAGTATCTCGCCCCTCCTCTCGAGAACCGCGGCGCACGCCAAAGTGGGAGCGTCGACGTCGATCAACATGACTTGCCCTATCATTATCGGGTCCGATGCGACGCTTATGATCCCTCTGCCCTCTCTCATCAGCTTGGCCGCGTGGCTCGCGGCCGCTACGACGCTGGGCTCCTCTATCACCATGGGCACTAAGTAGTCTCTATCGTTGACTCTGAAATTCGTCGCTATCGCGAGAGGGAGGCTCATTGCTCCAATTACGTTCTCGATCATTACGTCGGCGAGCTTGGGATCTAAGTTGCCCCAGCTGGACAGCAGAGCTCTCTCCTCGTTGCTCAGCTCCGCGATCTCGGCTATCAGCTCTAGCCTCTTCTCGAGCGGGATCTCGTAAAAGCGGGGCAGCCTCGAGCTCTTCTCCCTCAAGGCTCAGAGCCTCTAGCTACGATCCGCGCGCTCGACGCGAGGTCCTCTCGGTGAGCTCGCTGAGTCTCCCCGTGATGAGGCGAGGTTCATCCCCCCTCACCCGAGTCGCGCGAGCGCGAGCAAACAGTCGATGCTCGGACCTCATAAATGATGCGGGTCTACGGGCCGCGCGAGGCTATTACCCGGCCTGTCCGAGCTCTTCGCATCGAGCGAGAGGCCTCCGCCGCTTGACCACGAGCAGGTCTATTCTATGCTCGCGCTGTGGTAGGAGAGGAGCGGTGATCTACAGGCCCCTCACTAAGCAGAGGCTCTGTACAGAATGCCACTGGAGGCTCGTCGTCTCGACAGTCAAAGAGAACATGTCCTCTCCTCTGCTTCGAGGACGCGGCGTGCTCGTCACCGTGCCCATCCACCCTCTCGCCCCTCTCGAGAGTCTCCTCGTGCTCGAGGCCGCCGTAGAGGTGGAGAGGGCAATGGGGGGTTCCGTTGCCGCCGTCGCGCTCGAGGGCTACGAGCGCGCGCTCGAAGCGCTCCCTCCCACCTCTAGGCCGGACTTCTTGGTGCTGAGCTGGCGCAATGCGACTCGGCGCAGCGGGGCGCTGGGGAGCTCTCCGAAGAGCCTGGAGCAGCTGGGGCTGCCCGGGGCTTGGAGAAGGCTTAGAGCCCTCTACGCCTCGGTCGCTAACGAGCTCGCGGGAGAAAAGAGAGCGATAGGCGTCCTGCTCCTGCCCGCGTGCCCCGAGATGCTGTTGGTCCTCTCGCTCTCCTCTTTCATGCGTGGCGAGTGGGCCGGGCTGGCCGAATTCACCAGATCCTTCGTGCACCCGAAGCTCGACGTGCTCATCGTCAATGGCCTGTATGGGATCCCGTGCTACGAGGCCGCGGCCCTCGCCTCCATGAAGTACGGGCTCGAGGCCGCTGAGCTGAAGCTCCAAGCGCTCGACGGCCTTGACTCCCAGCTGGCTCGGCTGGTGGAAGAGGTTACGGCAGGGAGAAGCCTAGAATTCTTGTTCTCGCCGAGGAGAACGGCCGAGAAGATACGGGAGCTAATCGGCGGCGCCTGCTCTCTCTGCGGGGGGCCGGCGAGCAGCGACCCTTGTCTCTTCTGCTCTCAGTAGATCAGCTCTCGTCCCACTTGATTCTCCTGGCTATCTCCTCGGATCTCGCTCTGGCGAATCTCGACACGAGATAGCTTAGGAGAACCTGAAGCCTCTCCTCGTGTCTGCTCCTGATGGATCGAAGCTTGCGCTCCAGCTCGGCCGGCGAGGGGTCGGCCCCGCCGAACCAAAGCTCCACGATGTTCTTGTATATGTATCTGAGCAAGAAGTCGAACTCCTCCTCTACGTCGATGGGATAGCCCTGTTCCACGATTATCAGCTCGAGGAGGTCCCCGCAGAAGTCCTGGAGGATTTCTAGGTTCTCCCTTTCGATCCTTTTTCGCATCAAGTTCTGACCTCGGAGAGTGCTGGATAGCAGCTAGTCTCCGACATTTTTAATACTTTGTGCTCTGCGCCGACCTTAGCGACGATCTCGTCGAGCAAACGGAGGTACTCGGGGTCGGCCCTATACCAGGTCCTCGGAGCTCTCTCCCCCTCGTTAAGCATCCTCGCCGCCAAGACCACGACCCTCCCCACGTTCGCCGCATCCAAGAGGGCTTTGCGATTGGCGAGCGGGGAGCTCGGGGATTCGTGGTAGGCTAGGGCCCAAGGCGGTATCAGAGCTCCGAAGCTATTGAATACCGCCATGAGGTTTTGTATCACGGCTATGGCCCCCGCGTCGCTGCCAATGGCTATGAAGCCGCAGACCTTGCCCTCAAGCCAGCTCCTCCCGTCGAAGTGCAGCATGTTCTCGAGGACCGTCATCCTATCTATGGCGTTCTTGAGCAAACCGCTCACGTTGAACCAATAAATGGGGGTGGCGACGACGATCCCGTGACTCCTCAGCAGAGCCTCGTAGAGTTTCCTCCCGTCATCCTCGATGGGGCAGGGATATCTGCACTTGAGCTCGTCCTCACTGACGCACCCCTCGCAGGGCCTCAGGTTAAGGTCGGCCAGGTGCAGAACTTCCGTGGTCGCCCCCTCGGCGCGAGCCGCTTCCAGAGCCACGGCGAGGAGAGCCGAGGTGCCCCCCGTCCTCCTCGGCGAGCTGTTTATCCCGAGTACTCTGATAGGCAACTTGAACCTCCCCGCGGGAGTTCTTCATTGACTGTTTCGAGCTCTTCCACTCCTCGAGCTTTCCACCAATCGCTTCAACGAGTCCTCTGGCGCCGCGGCCGGGATTTGAACCCGGGTCACGGGCTCGACAGGCCCGCATACTCGTCCGGGCTATACTACCGCGGCTCCGCCTCATCGTCGCTGCGCGAGCTATTATAAGCTTTCGGCGAGCTCGTTAGCGCGCGACGAGGAGACGAGGCATGAGCTCTTGGGAGCTCTGGAGGATCCCGGCCTGGAGAGCCTTCGGGGGCTCCCCGAATCCGAAGCGCGACACGGTCAGGACCAGCCTGCTAGGAGTCCCCCTGGACTCTACGTCAAGCTTCTACCCGGGCTCGAGGTTCGCGCCCAGCGCGGTGAGGGCCGTCTCTGAGAGCCTGGAGTGGTACTCGTACGTAATGGAGAGGGCTCTGCCCGAGAACATGGTATATGACGAGGGAGACTTGCTCGTGAAGCCCGACGACGTCTCCTTCTCGCTGCGCGTGACCTCCGAGGCTCTGAGAGAGCTCGTAGAGGAAGGGAGGTTCCCCGTGCTCCTCGGAGGAGAACACACCGTGACGTACGCCGCGACGGAGATACTCGATGGGGATTCCCTCCTGGTGGTCTTCGACGCGCACTTAGATGCGAGGGACGAGTACCTCGGGTCTCGACTTAATCACGCGACCGTGATGAGGAGGATCCTCGACAAGCTCCCCAGCGAGTGCATTCTCTTCGTAGGTACCAGAGCGCTGAGCGAGGAGGAGGAGGAGTTCGCGAGAAGCACGGGCTTGAAGTTCATATCGTCGAGGCGCGTGTGGGCGTATGGACCTAGGAGAGCCGCTCTATCGCTTAGGGAGGCAGTAAGAGGAAAGGAGAGAGTATACATCTCGATCGACGTAGACGTGCTCGATCCCGCCTACGCGCCCGGCGTGGGGACCCCGGAGCCCCTGGGCTTGGATCCGCACTCTCTCCTCGCACTGCTGGGACCCCTCCTCTCCTCCGCCAACGTCGTTGGGGCCGACGTGGTCGAGGTCAATCCTCTGCTGGACCGCTCGAGCGCGACGTCTTTCATGGCGGCGAAGCTTATCATAGAGCTGGCGGCTGCCGCTCAGCTCCGGCGGGAGCTCTCTAGATAGCCTCGACGCGCTTGACCGAGGGCTTGCGCGCCTTGTAGATCACTCTGCTGCCGCAGTACACGCACTTTATCCCGTGGAGGAGCTCGAAGTCCTCCGGCCTCAGCTCCTTGCCGCATCTCGCGCAGTAGTACGCGATTTCTGCTCCAGGCTCCGCTTTATCGCGACTCAAGGCTCGAGGACACCTCTTCCCGCGGATAGAGGTCGAAGCCTAAAAATCGAGCGCCCGCCCCGGAGCCGGAGAGGGGGAAGAGAGGGAAAAACCGCGGATCGAGAGGCTCTGCCTCTCGGCGCTCGCTCACCTTATGAAGGAGTCCGACGCTACGATGCCAGGTGCCGCCGGGCCGCTTGGCAGAGTCAGAGTGTTCCTGTGAGGATAGCCCACGAAGATCGCCTTCGGGATATTGGCCTGTACCGAGAGCATCATATTGCAAGCCTCGTTTATCACGAAGTCCACGGCCATGCTCGCCACCGCGTAGGCTGTCTGTCTATCCAAGCCGTAGTTCCAGACGATGAAGTTCACGGCGTTCACGACGGCCTTCTTGAGAGCCGCGTCTAAGTCGGTGTCAAAGCCGAAGACGATCCACTTATCGACGGTTGACATCATGGGCTGGGTCAACTTGATGTCCTTCCGCACGTCGATTTTCATGACGATCCAGGCCGCTCCCTCGAGAGCCGAGGTCGTCACCTCGCCATAGCCCTGAGCTACGTGGAAGTCGCCGATCTTGAGGAGAGCCCCGCGTACCCATACAGGTATGTACTCGATCGTCCCAATGGTCCTGTCCGGCGTATCTATGTTGCCTCCGTGCTTTCCAGGGGCGACCCCGCTGTAGTGGCCCGGCTCGGGCAGCGCGACCCCCACCACGCCTGGATGC
Source organism: Fervidicoccaceae archaeon (assembly GCA_038878695.1). Lineage (NCBI taxonomy): Archaea > Thermoproteati > Thermoproteota > Thermoprotei > Fervidicoccales > Fervidicoccaceae > Fervidicoccaceae archaeon. Next base: position 191,415 of record JAVZVD010000003.1, on the reverse strand, counting down.
GGCCTGAAGGGTATGACGACGCCCGGGGCCACTTCGGATTTCTTGCCGTAGATGTCAAGGAAGTACCACCATATGCTGCCGTTACCGGCTAACTCGGGGACCGTTGGAGCGCCGGGCAACATCTCCTGGAACCCGTAGGGTTTAATGTAGAAGTCCAAGTAACGTATTTCGAGGACGTCTCCGGGCTCTGCTCCTCTAACGTATATTGGGCCCGTCAAAGTGTGATGGCCCTCTTCTTTGTTGGGGCCTCCCGGCCAAGCGTACGTGTAGTTGAGCGTCTTGGCCTTCGCCTCAGCGTGCCACTTCAGGATCTGCTCTATAGTCACGCCCGGTATGTTCTGGTCGAGGTGGTGATAGCACGTCTCGACGATCACTATGTCGCCCGGATTCACGTATAGGACCGGGGGCTCGGCGTTGTCGAAGAAAGACGCCGTGGCCGTGACTCCCGGCACGCACGGCAGTATGTGAACTCTGCCTGTCGCGTCCCACCTCTCTTCGGGAAGCCCATAGATCCCGAGAGGCGTCGGAGCCGACGAAGCGGGAGCCGCGACGAGCGCCAAAAGGAGGAGGAGAGTAGCGGCTGGGATTGCCGAGTAGAAAAGCGGCTGACGCATCACAATCACATGATAAAACCTTATCTTCATATATAAAAAATTATCTTCTCCGAGGTCTTGGCTCTCATTCCATCACAACGACGTCGTGAGAGCGGTGGGGCCTCGGTGGGACCGTCTCGCTTGACCCCTTGGAGTGAGAAAGAGTCTACCGTCGGAGCTGCGATACGGACCGTAGGAGCGCCCCACTCGGCCGTTAATCCGCAAATAATAGAGGCCTAGCGTTGGTCACACGCACTCAATCACCGTGAGCAACGACCGGCCACCACGAGAAGAACTCGTGGGAAGCTAAATGCATCTGGTGATCGGGCCGACGTTACGTGAGCTCTCCACCTCAGCACGATCGAGGTCCTGTCTCCACTCGAGGTCCTGAGCGCGCAGACTCGCGACCTTCGCTAGCTCTTCTCTAAGCAACATCTAAGCAGTAGGACCCCCTCCTCTCCGGCTCTCGCGCTTCTCTCCAGCGGGATCCTCCCATGCTTCCAATCAGCCCGGTGCTCGTGATTATCCGAGGATCGCCACGACCTCGGGTCTCTCAGTCTTGAGACCCGAGGGTCCCCCTGCAGGTGCAGATCTGCGGCGGGTAGTGCGCGAAGCCCTAGCTCGAGGTTGAGAATCTCGAGCACGTAGCCGCGCCTAGCTCCATGCGACAGAAGAGCGATGAGAGAGAAGAACGGGGCTGAGTCCGGTACTATCCTTAGAAGCTCCCTCGAGAGTTGAGAGCCCAGGGGCTCTCGAGCTCTTCTCGGATCTCATCCGAAGAGGGCGGCTAGGCCCGAGGCCAGCTCCTCTTCGCTCAGCTCCTTCTTCTCCTCCTCGGCCTCCTTCTCCTTCTCCTCCTCGACCGAGGCCTTGGCCTGGACCGCCGGCGCCGGGGCCGGGGCCGCGGGGGCAGCGGCAGGCGTTATGGCCGCGCTTCTCAACACCTCGTCTATGTTGATCTCACTGAGAGCAGCCACTGTGGCCTTCAACCTTACCTCGTCTACCTTGAGCCCAGCCGCCTCGAGCACCCTGCGCAAGTTTTCCTCGGTGATGCTCTTTCCCGCTCCGTGTAGCAGCAGCGAGGCATAGATGTACTCGAGACCCAAGTCTCACCACCACGCTCCTCACGAGCTCGTAGCAACATGTGTTCTTCGAGGGTAATTTAAGCTGTGCTGGGTCGCTCTCCGCCGCTCACTTCGAGCTCCGCTAGCGGCGGAGAGGCTCCAATGCGCAGGCACAAGATTTGAGAGCCGGGGCCCCAGAATAGGGATCGAGAGCGTCTAGCGTGAGCAGGTTAGCCTCCCAATGCCACGGGATCGAGACCAAGCCCTCGGCCACGCAGTAGCACGTTCTGACCGAGACCTCGAGCTTTCCTCTCCTGGTCCTCAAGATGGCTGGCTCACCGTTCTTCAGACCGAGGGCTTGAGCCGTCGCGGGGTTCACTAGGACCTCGATGATGCTTGGGCGCTGGACCGACCTCCCCGTTCTCCCCGTCATTGTATCGGTGTTGTAGACGGCGGCGAGCCTATACGTAGTCAGCAAGAGGGGGAACTCCTCGTCGGGGACTTCGGGCGGAGTCACGTAGTCGAAGAGTAAGGCTCTGAACTTCCCGCTTGGAGTCATGAAGCGCTCCTCGTGGAGCCTCTCAGTGCCTCGGTGATCGGGGGAGGGGCAGGGCCAGTGCACGCCCGCTGGGCTGTTCTTCAGCCTCTCGGGCGTCGCACCAGCATAGGCCGGAACGAGCGCATTTATCTCCGCGAGCACATCCTCCGGGCTCGAGTAGGGGAAGCGATGTCCGAGCCCGAGTTGTTCGGCCAGCGACGTCGTAATCCATAGGTCAGGTCTGGCCTCGCCCGGCGGCTCCGCGGACCTGAAGCTCCACTGTATCCGCCTCTCACCGCTCGTCGCGCTGCCCTCTTTCTCGAGCGGGCTCGCGGCCGGTAGAACTATATCGGCTAGCTGCGCCGTCTCCGTGAGAAAGAGGTCCTGAACTACGAGGAGCTCAAGCTTCTCCAGGGCTCTCCTCACTCTCGCGGAGTTCGCGAGGCTCACAGCAGGATTCGAGCCAGCCACCAGCAGAGCCACTAAGCTCCCTCGATCCGCCTCCATTATCATGCACTGCATTCTGAGCCCGACCTCGCTCGGCAGATCGTCGGTGCCCCACGCTCTCGCGAACTTGACCCTTTCGCGCTCGTCTTCCACGCTCGCGTAGCCAGGCAGGAACTCGGGCATGGCGCCCATGTCGCACGCCCCCTGGACGTTGCTCTGGCCCCTGAGACCGCCGACGCAGGTCCCTCTCTTCCCATACCACCCGAGGAGGGCGGCAAGCGTAGCGAGAGACGCCGCGCACGCGAAGCCGTTAAAGTGTTGGGTGACCCCCATCGACCAGAGCAGCGAGCCTTTCTCAGCGTCAGCTAAGAGGTGGGTTGCTTCGACTATCAGCTCGGGCGGTACACCGCAGATGCGGCTAGCGACTTCAGGGGTGTACTTCGAGACCATGGGCTCGAGGTCTTCTAATCCTTCGACTCTACTCTCGACGAAATCTCCATCATATAGCCCCTCTCGTAAGATCAGGCTTATCATTGAGTTCACTAACACGACGTCCGTCCCGGGTCTCACTTGGATGAAGAGGTCGGCGGAATTCGCCGTCGAGGTCTTAATGGGGTCGACCACCATCAGCTTCGCCCCTCTAGCCCTCGCCTTGGCCAAATAGTGCGATACCAAGACCGGGTAGGTCTCCACGGGATTCGTGCCCCACAAAACGATCAAGTCCGACTCTATCAGGTCCTCGAAGGAGCAAGTTAGAGCTCCCGCGCCGGTCGTCGCCCTCATGGCCAAGACCGTGGGGGCGTGGCAGAGCCTGGCGCAGTTGTCTACGTTGTTCGTGCCTAGGAGCCTCGCCAGCTTCTGGATCGCATAGATCTCCTCATTGAAGAGCTTCGCTCCCACGATGAATCCCAAGCTTTCGGGCCCGCGAGTTCTCGCGATCTCGCGCAGCCCCTCCGCGACCCTCTTGATGGCGTCTCTCCAGCTCAGCTCTCTGAAGCCGCTTTCCCTCCTCTCGAGCGGTCTCAGCAGCCTATCTCGAGAGGAGATGAACGATAGGTCTCGAGCTTTGCCGCAGATGGCTCCGTTGTGAGGACCTTCCCCCGGGAGACCCAAGATGATGCTAGCTCCATTGACCCGCTTCGCTCTCACTCGACAACCGATGCCGCAATAGGGGCAGAGGCTCGAGCGAGCTTCGAGCACACGAGGTGCACCGCCTGAGCTTGCTAATCAACCGCGCTCTAAAAAGCGGTTGCAACTCGAGTGAAACGAAGCCGGTCATTTGAGGAATATTTATCATGCTCTTGCCGGGCCGCCGACGTCACCTGAGCCGCTCAAGCACGTAATCGGCCATCGACGCGAAAATGAGCCGCCCGTCCGACCGCGAGTCGTTGCGGGGGCCCTCGGGCAGCTGCCACGAGTAGAGGGCTCTCTCCGGATGCGGCATGAGCCCCATAACGTTGCCGCGTTCGTTGCACAAACCGGCTAAGTCCATCATCGACCCATTCGGGTTGTATGGGTACTCGCCCGCCGCCGGGCTGCCGTCGGGCTTCGCGTACCTAAGGAGGGTCCTGGGGCGAGAGACTAGATCGCGTAGAGCCTCTGGCGGCGCAATGAATCTCCCCTCGGCGTGAGCCACAGGCATTCGCAGCAGAGCTCCCTCCGGCACGAGCCTGGTGAAAGCGCAGAGCTCCGGTCTCTCTACTATGAGCCTAACCCATCTGGCTTCGAACCTGGCCGTGACGTTGGGGGCCAGAGCCATCGAGACCCCGCCGAATCGCCCGGAGTCGGGCAAGAGCCCGGCTTCGACGAGAGCCTGGAACCCATTACATATCCCGAGCACTGGGGCTCCCGAGCTCACGTAGTCCCTGAGCTCGTCTCCCAGGTGCGCTTCGAGAAGCTTGCCCAATATCGCTCCGGCTCTCACTCTATCGCCATAAGAGAAGCCTCCGGGTATGATCAAGCCAGCGTAGTCCTCGAGCCTCTTTCTTCCGCGAATTAACAAGCTTACGTGAACCACCTCGGCCTCTAGGCCTACGTCTCTAACCGCCCTCGCCGTTTCCTCATCGCAGTTCGTTCCCGGAGCTCTCAGCACTAGTATTTTAACGCTCAACGGACCATCAGACCTCTTCTCCACGCTTCTCTGAGCTCGCTCACTCCCAAGTCGACGACCACCTCGTCCGGGCGCCTCAATCCGTAGACCACGAGCCTCCCGTCGCCTCTCACCTCACCGATTTTGGCGAACGCGCAACCCATGCTCGACATCAGCTCCTCGAACTCGCGCGCTCGGCTCCTCTCGACCTCGACCAAGAATCTGCCGTTGCTCTCGGAGAAGAGAGCGTGATCGTCGCGGTCGACCCCAACGCGCGGGAGAGAGCTGAGCTCCAGCACCACGCCGAGACCTCGCGCTAAGGTCATCTCTGCGATCGCTACCCCCAGACCTCCCTCCGATATATCGTGGGCCGCTAGGACGTGCCCGAGGTCTATGGCCCTCGTCAGAGCTCTCATAGTTTTCCTCGACTCGTCCGGGTACACCTTTGGAACCGAGGCTCCGACTATGCCTCGAAGCCTGTAGTACTCTGATCCGCCGAGCTCTCTCCTCGTGAGGCCCAATACGTAGATGGGATCGCCGGCCCTCTTCAATGAGACCGAGACGGTCTTCTTGGCGTCCGGGATCACGCCGATCGCGGTTATCAAGAGCGTGGGGAGTACCGGACCGAGCGGCGACTCGTTGTAGAGGCTGTCCTTGCCCGAGATGAAGGGAGTCCCAAAAGTCTTGGCGAAGTGATAGCAAGCCTCCACGGCTCTCAGGAGCGCCCCCATCCTATCCGGCTTCTCCGGATTACCCCAAACGAAGTTGTCGAGGATCGCTATCCTCCTGCCTCCCACCGCTACGTTATTCCTCAAAGCCTCCTCGATGCTTGAAGCCGCCATCCAATAGGGGTCTATTTTGGAGTAGGAGGGCTTGAGCCCGACCGAGATCACGACGCCAGCCCAGCTGTCGTCGAGCGGCTTTAGTACCACGGCATCGTTGGGACCGCCAAGCTCGCCGTCTAACGGCTTGAGCAGCGTGTTGCCCTGAACCTCGTGATCGTACGTTCTGATGATCTCTTCTCTGCTGGCCACGTTCGGAGACGCTAGGAGCCGGAGAAGCTCCGAGCTCAGGTCGCTCGGCTCGGGCAGCTCGGGCTCCTCGAGGCTCGGGGGCCTCCACGACGCGACCCTCACCGCTCTCGGGGGATTGAGAAGGAACTCTACGTCCAAGTCGGCTACGGTCTCTCCGTAATAGTAGACGCGCAGCGACCGCCCGCTCGTGAGACGACCGATCACCGAGGCCTCGAGCTCTTCCTCCTCGACGATGTCCAGCACTCTCTCGACATTTTCTCGAGGAACGGTCAGGAGCATCCTCTCTTGCGACTCTGAGACCCAGATCTCCCACGGTGCGAGGGGCTCGCGCAGATGAACCTCCCCGAGCTCCACCTCGGCCCCAGTCCCCGCTCTACCGGCTACTTCTGCAACGGCTACGGCCAGACCTCCTCCTCCTAAATCCGTGATGCCGGTGCCGAGGCCCTCATCTCGTATCCTGAGGATGGCCCTCTTGAGCTTCTCTTCTTCTATGGGATCCGGTATCTGGACCGCCGACCTGTGGGCCTCGGCCTCATTGCTGAGCTCGTCCGAAGCGAAGGTCGCGCCTCCTATGCCGTCCCTTCCCGTCCTATTGCCGAGGAGCAAGAGGTATTCTCCGGCTTTCGCGGCCCACTTGTAAGCGTTCTTCGGCAACACGCCTACGCAGCCAGCGTAAACGACCACGTTCCCAACGTAGCCCTCATCGAAGTAGACTGCTCCGGCGACCGTTGGGATGCCCACGTTGTTGCCGTAGTATCCTATCCCCGAGACTACGCCTCGGAAGAGATACCTGGGGTGCTTGACGCCGAGAGGGAGCCTCTCGTGTGGGTAGTCGAGAGGACCGAAGCACAATACGTCGATTAGCGCCACGGGCTTAGCCCACACGGCCAAGACGTCTCTTATGACTCCACCAACCCCGGTAGCAGCTCCACCGAATGGGTCAACCGCCGACGGGTGATTGTGCGTCTCGACCTTGACGGCGAGGGCGTAGCCGTCGACGAATTCTATTATCCCCGCATTGTCCTTGAGAAACGAGAGGACCCAAGGGGCTCCTATTTCCTCCGTGGCTCTCGCTATGTAGCTCTTGAGCATATCCTCGGCGACTACTCTCCCGCTCTCGTCGACGATCACTCCCCGGAAGGTCTTGTGTCTGCAGTGCTCCGACCACGTCTGGGCCAGAGTGTGCAGCTCAACGTCCGTTGGGTCCCTGCCGCGCTCCGCGAAGTACCTACTCACGGCGCGCAGCTCGTCGAGCGAGAGCTTCAAGCCCAGCTTCTCGTTTATCTCTCGGAGCCTCTCGTCAGAGGCTCCGACGAGCTTTATCGTCTCGACCAATCGGGAGCTGCGAGCGCTCCTCACTCCCTCCGCTCCTCCAGAACTACCGAGTACGTGTCCTTGACGGGATTCGCCAAGAGCCTCCTACACATCTCGTCGAGGACCTTCAACGCCCCTTCCTCGCTCTCGGCCTCGACCTCTATTGAGTAGACTTTTCCAACCCTGGCGTCGGAGACCTTATAGCCAAGGCTCCTGAGCGCCTCGATCACAGTCCTGCCCTCCGCGTCGACGAGGTCCCTCTTGAGCCAAACCTCGACTCTAGCTCTGTAGCGCGGCACAGACTACCCCTCGTAGATGACGGCCCTCTCGGCGAAGTGCGCAACCTCCTCAGCGATGCGTCTAGCCTCGGCGAGATCCTCGTGGAAGGCCACCGCGAGTCCCATCCTCCTGCCCGGGTAGGCGGTGGGCTTACCGAAGTACCATAGGTCGGCCGAGTATCCCCGGCTCATCGCGAAGGCCTTAACGGCTGAGGGTCTCCACGAGAGCACGCGAGCCCCTTCTCTAACTGCTTGAGGGGCCAGCACCACGTGAGCTACGGCGAAGCCTCGGGGCAGAGAGAGCGAGAGGTCCGCGCTTCCTATCGGGAGGCCCATCGACGCCAACAGGTGAAGCGCGCCTTCGTCTCTCGACATTGCCCACTTCGTCACCATCCCCGTGTCGTGAGGTCTATTGGCGAACTCGCTGTTGTATACCCGACCTCTTATCGCGAACTGCTCCACGGCATATATTCCGAGGCCCCCGAAGAAGTCTGCTATCTTCTTAGCGAACTGCCTGCAGCTCTCGCGAACGGAGCTCTGTAGAGTGGGGGGGAGCCAGCTCTCGTGATACGTGGCGCCTGGCCTCTGATGCTCTACGGGCGGCAGCTCGCTGCTAACCACGCTCCCCTTCTCGTCGAAGTGCCTCAGCACGAGCTGGGTTACCTCGAGCCCCTCGGTTTTGAGCTCTTCGAGGTACTCTTCCACCACCACCTCGTCTCCTCGCCCTCTCGCGTGTCTCAGGGCGTACTCGTAGGCTCTCTCCAGGTCCGCGCTCGTCTTGACTATCGTGGTCCCGTGTCCGCTGGAAGTCATAACAGGCTTCACGATGACCGGGAGACCTAGTTCCTTCGCGGCTCTTCTCAGCTCCTCTTCGTTACTCGCGTATCTCCACTCGACCATTGGTATCTTCAATTTCTCCATTAAGAGCTTCGTGGCCACTCGGTCCATGCCAACGAGAGGAGCGTAGGGGGTAGAGACGATGTTGTAACCCTCCTCTATCCCCATTCTGGCCACGGTAGCGGTATCGATCCTCTCTATCTCGAGGCATATCGCGTGCTTTCTTTCGCGAGGCCTCGGCACGTACTTCTTTATGGCTCTCCTCAGCTCGGCCCCGTTGAGTAGGTCTAGGACCTCGCTGTAGTCCGAGGAGTCCTGAGCGGGGAAGCCTTCGTACCTGTCCATGGTGACGGTGAGTACGCCTCCCCTGGCGCCTCCGAGGATGGTCCTCGCCGCCGTCACCATGAGGTCTCCCAGCTCTCCTCCGCCCAGAGAAATGAAAACGAACGGGTCGGTCGGTCTCAGTTCCTCGAGCGGCTCTAGTCTCTCCTCGAGCTCTCGGCCGAACGCCTCGGCCTCCTCGAGCAGTCTGAGCCTCTTCTCCAAGGGGTCCACGATCTTCTCACCCCCGCTCCGCGAGGGCCTCCTTCATCATCTCGATCGACGGGTCGACTTTGCCTACCTTGGGGATCCAATCCACTCTCCTGCCCAAGAGCCCTCGTTTTTCTCTGTACTTGTAGAGAGCCCTCGCTCTCTCGGCCAACCTCGTTCTCCTCGCGACCATCTCCTCAGAGCCTATGTCTCTCCTATAGAAGAGGCCCCATCCGTCGAGAAGCTTCACCGCACCCGTTTCGAGGCACTCGTCGAGGAGTCTGGAGGCCTCCTGCGGCGTAGCAGCGGAGGCCAGAAGCTCTACGGCCCTGGAGCCTCCGGTCATCATCGAGCCATCGTCGAACAGGTGAACCGAGCCCCAGTACACGCGACAGCCTCTGCTTCTGAGCTCCTCTTCATTGACTGCTATCGGGTGGCCTCGCGCTATCTCCTTGAAGTCGGGATAGCCCTTCGGCGCCACAGCTTTGACCACCGTGGCCTCCTCGGAGAACTCGAGCTTTAGGGAAGCTAGCCTCCCGTCCACTATCGCCTCGAGGAGGTCGAGAAAATCTGTCTCCATAGTGACGAGCACGTTGAGGGCCTCGGGGTCTCCCAGCCTCGAGTACATCTCTATTAACGTCGGCCCCTCGATCTCCGTCAACATCATCTGACCTGCCACGAAGCCCTTGTAGAGCTCGCCTGTCTCCCTCTGGATCGCCTCGACCATTCTCCTAACGATCTCGAGGCTTCTCTCGTACTCCTCAATCGTTATGAAGGGGAGCAGCATACCTCGGCCCGTGTAGGAGCCCATACCTCCAGTCTCGGGCCCGATGTCGAAGTCGTGAGCGTGTTTATTGTCTTGGACGAGCGGCATCCCGAGAACGGTCCTGCCGTCCGTCGCGCACTGGAGCGTGTACTCGGGCCCCCAGACCTTCTCCTCGACTAGTATTTTCTCCTCGATGTCCCCGTAGAGCTCCACGTACTTCTCTAGCCACTCGACATGTCTCCTCTTGAAGTCTCTCTTCTCTTCTCTCAAGTAGACCTGAGAGTCCTCGATCACCTTCACCCCTCTGCCCCCGGCCTGCCTCGCCGGCTTCAGAGCGACGTTCTGAAGCCACGTCGGGTCGTCCGCTCTCCTCGAGAGATCGGCCAGGGCCTCCTCGTAGCTCTTGTAGACTTTGAAGAGAAGCCTGCCCGGTATGCCGTGCCTCCACTGAATCCTCCGCATCTCCGCCTTCGACATCTCGAGAACAGCGAGTCTCCTCTTTGCTCCAACGCAGGGAATCCCCAATTTCTCGACTTCGTCCGGGATGCCGTGGAAGTTCGGCTCCTCTGGGCCCACAACTACGAGATCGACGCTCCACTCGGCCGCGAGATCAGCTACTCTTCTCGCGTCGTTCGTGTTGACGAGCGCGTAGCGACCCCCGGTCCTCTCGACGAGCCTGAATATGCCGGGGTTCCTAAGGTCCCCTGCCCAGAATATCTTGGGCTCCCTCGCGCTTCTCGCCAGGGCTTCCGCTATCGCGTGCTCCCTGGCTCCCGATCCCACTCCCATGACCTTCAACGCGCTTCACCTGCGCGCCAACAAAGCATACAGAGGCGATGCGTTGGGAGGCCCGCAGACTCGGCCAGCCCCTCCTCGGATATGAATGCTAAGCTGTCCGCACCCACGACCTCCGCTATTTCGCTCGGCGAGAGCGACCTCGCTATGAGCTCGTCTGGTTCGGTCGATCCGGGGTCGTATGGGCACGGGCTCCTGAGAGGCGGGCTGCCTATCCTCACGTGCACTCTCCTGGCTCCTCTGCGCTTGAGGTTCCAGACCGTATTCCTCAGCGTAGTGCCTCGGACCACGCTATCGTCTATGAGCACCACGTCTCGTCCCTCCACGGCGCATCTTATGGGGTTCAGCTTGAGTTGAACCCCTATCAGCCTCTCGAGAGCAGACGGCTTGAGGGCGGTCCTCAGCCTCCTGCCTGTCGTCACGAAGCCCAGGCTGGCCGGCGTGCCCGACGCCTTCGCGTAGCCCAGCGCGAATGGCGTCGCCGTCTCGGGAACGCCGATGACGACGTCGGCCTCGGCCGGCGCCTCGCGCGCTAGCCTTGCGCCTATCTTCTCCCTCACCGCGTATACGTCGATGCCGTCTACCACTGAGTCGTGTCTAGCCAGGTAAACTAGCTCGAAGCTGCATAGAGAGGGCGGATCACTCCCCCTAGGCCTCGCGCGCGCTCTCTCTATGCTGTATGGGTCGAGTTTAAGCACCTCGCCCGGTTTCACGGAGCCTGCGTGTTCCATGCCGAGCACGTCCAGCGCGCAGCTCTCCGACGCGACGGCTCCTATATCGAAGCCGAGCGAGCCGACCTCGAGGGGCTTGATCCCCCTCGGGTCTCTGCCGGCCAACATGATCTGTTCCGCCGTTATGGCCACGAAGGAGTACCCCCCTCTCGCTCTCTCTATCACGTTGACGGAGGCCCTGAGAGGGTCCCCTACTCTGCTCATCTCATCGCTCAGCACCTCGGCGAACGCTCTCCAGTCTCTCTCGCCGTCGAGCTCGGGACAGCCGTCTCCGGCCACGACGAGCTCGATAGGCGAGCTCGACGAGGCCAGCGAGTCTCGGGGGAGCGGCGAGACTCTACCGAGAGCAATGAAACCATCTAGGCCGCCCAGGTCATCGAGCTCGAAGGCCTCCTCGGCTGGGCCCGTCGCCTCGAGCACCCTCATTCCGCCTCTTCCTAGAACAGCTAGGCTCGCGGTCTCCTGCCCGCGATGCTGCAGAGCCATGAGGCCATAATAGACGAATCTCGCGATCTTCCAGTTCTCGCGACCCAAGCCGAAGGGATACAAGGCGATTATCCCGGGCACGAAGTCTCACGCTCCGTGGCTCTCCAAAATCCTTACCCTCCTAGTTCTGGAGCTCGTTAGCTCGATCCTCCTCGAGGCCTCTTCGCGGGCCTCGTCGGCGAGCCTCTGAGCGCGAGGAGTCGGGTAAATGCCCGTGACGCACGCCATACAGAGGGAGTTCGAGCCCACGGCCCTGACGTAGTCCTCAGGCTCTTGGTAGCAAACGGAATCGGCTCCGATCAGCCTGGCCACTTCCTCGGGTCCCCTCTCGAAGCCCGCCAGCTCCTCGTATGTAGCCATATCGATACCGTAGAAGCAGGGATGCGAGATCTTCGGGAAGGTGCTGAAGACGTGCACCTCCCTAGCCCCAGCCCTCTTGAGGCGCTCCACGAGCAAGCGCGTGGTCTCGCCGCGAACTATGCTATCGTCGATTAGCGCTATTCTGGCCCCGGCGACCTTGTCTCTGAGCACGTTGTACTTCATCTCTAGGATCCTCCTCCTGGTCGCCTCATCGAGTATGAAGGCCCTCTGCTTCACGTACCTGTGCCTCACGATGACCGGCTCGATGGGCTTGCCCGAGGCCGAGGCCAGCCCTAGAGCCGCGTCGACGGCCGTCTCGGGGACGGGCGCGATTATATCTATCCTGTTCATTACCTCTCGAAATCTCTCGGCCAGAATTGCCCCGAGCTCTCTCCTGATTTCGTAAACGTAGCGGCACCCCGGCAGGAGTCTCGAGTCGGGGCGCGCGAAGTACGCGAACTCGAAAGCGCAGAGCCTCTCCTCTCCGGGGGCGAACCTGAGCCTACTCGTCTCCTCGCCATCGAATGAGACTAGCTCGCCCGGGCCCACGTGGGTCCACGAGGAGACCTCGAGATCCTCCAAAGCGGCGCTCTCCGAAGACGCGAGGAACATTCTCCTCTCATCGATGGAGCCCACCGCGAGCGGCTTCAAGCCGCGAGGGTCCCTGAAGGCTAGCAGCGAGCCATCGCTCAGCGCGCACACGACAGAGTAGGCCCCGTCCACTCTCTCAGCTAGTAGCGCGAGAGCCTCGACCACGTCGCCTGTCTCGATTATCCCATCGAGGATCTCTCTAGCTAAGACGTCGGCATCCGCGAAGAGCCCGGTCTCGGAGCCTCTCGACCTCTGCTTCTCGGCGAGCTCTCGCGCGTTTACGAGATTGCCGTTGTAGGCTAAGGCTAGCCTCAGTCCGTTTCTCTCCACCAAGACGGGCTGGGCTCCGAGGAGGAGTTCGTCGGGCGAGTCTCCGCCGGAGGTGGCATACCTGACGTGACCGAGCGCGAGGCTCCCCGAGAGGCCGCGCGTGCCGACTAACTCTTCCAGATCCGTCTCGGATACGAGGCCGGCTCTCTTCAGGCCTCTGAAGACTCCGCCGTCGTAGGCCAAAATCCCGTAGGACTGCTGCCCGCGATGATTCAATACGATGAGCATCCTATACACGTAAGGCAGAACATCTTCCCCGATCGAGCTCGCTGCTCCAGCCACGCCGCAGCTCTCGGTTGGCTTCCTCATAGCTCTAGCTCCTCCAGGGATCTCAGCCCCAGGCTCTCTATCGATGACTTCCCCGCGAGCACCTCATAGGCCCCTCGGGCTCGCAAAGCCACCTGCCTGACGATCTCTCCGGGTAGGCGAGGCGGAGAGCCCTCTCCTCGATAGCCCCGCCTCTGCAGGTATGCCCTTAAGAACTCCTTGTCGAGGCAAAACGACTCCTGCCTTCTGCCAGGCTCGTAGTGCTTGGCAGACCAGAGCCTGGCCGAGTCGTGAGTGGGCGGCTCGTCTATTTGGATGATGCCCTCGCGCGTCCTGCCGAACTCCAGTTTCACGTCCGCCACTATGATGCCTCTCTTCTCGGCCTCTTTAGAGTAGAACTCGTACAGCCTGAGGCTGGCCTCCTCGAGCTCGGCCCACTCGTCGCGCTTCACGAGGCCGAGCGATATAGCCTGCTCCTTCGTTATCTCGACGTCGTGACCCACGTCACTCTTCGTAGTGGGAGTCAGCACGGGCTCCGGCAGCTTCTCGGCGAGCCTCAGCCCCGACGGCAGCTCCACGCCGGAGAAAATCCTCTCCCCTTTCTCGTAGGCTCTCCACATAGAACCGTAGATGTAGCCTCTGACTATCCACTCGATGTCTACTCTCTGAGCTCTGCTGACCAACAGAGTTCTATCGTCGACGAGCTCGATGAAATGGTTCGGGAAAACGCTCGCAGACTTCTCGAACCAGAGAGCCGAGAGCTTGGCGAGGAACGCCCCCTTCAGAGGCACGAGATCTTCTAAGACCACATCGAACGCCGAGACTCTATCGGTGAAGAATATGAGGAGCTCCCCGTTGCGCGAGTAGACCTCCTTAACTTTCCCCCTCCTCAGCCTAGACCCGCGAACCAGCTCGAGAGTGCCTCGGACGGCCTCGACGACCGAGCCCTCCTCGAATGGATTGGGGAGGATCTCTGTGATCGCGTCGAACAACCGCAAGAGGGGGGGCCTCTGAGCTCGCGCTCTCGCTAAGACCTCTTTTTAGCTTAGAGCGCCTCTTTTTCGGGAGATCCGAGGGGATCCTCAGAAAGGATCTGCGTCGAGAAAACTTCGCCCTCCAAAAGTTAATTGGCGAGCTGCCCGGGCTCGAAATCCCCCGAGGTCAGCCAACGGTCCTCGAATAGTGCAGCCTCGAGCTCTCCGCGTATACGACGAGCTCGTTTACTCCAGGCTCCCCCTCGACGACTCGTCCTATCACCGCGGCCTCGACATCGTACTTCTCCGACGCACTTATGATCTCCTCCTCGGCCCCCTTCTCCGCTATGACGACAATGCCGATCCCCATATTGAAGACCTCGTACATCTCCCTTAGGTCTATCCGGCCCTCGCGCCTTATCAGCTCGAAGATGGGGTCGGGCCTCGGAGGAGAGTCCACGACGTATCTCACGCCTCTGCCTAGGCGTGTGAGCTTGGTGAGGCCCCCACCCGTCACGTGAACTATCCCTCTCACTGACTCCGCGGCCCTGACCAGGACCTCACCGATGATCGGCGCGAATATCCTCGTTGGAGAGAGCAGCGCCTCTCCCACCGTCGAGCCGAGCTCATCGATATAGTCGTCGAGCTCGTACCTCCCGCGATAAGTGAGCTCGGCCGCTTTCTCTTCTCTCGTCTCCGGGTAACGCTCCGAGTACTTCTTGCTCAGTAGAACGTGTCGGGCCAGCGTCAGTCCGTTGCACATTATGCCGCTGTTCTCTCTCTCCTCGTACTTCGCTCTGCCGCCGCTTCTAAGCCCCACGAGCACGTCGCCCTCGCGCACGTTCCCTCTCACCGCCCTCTCCAAGTTGATCTCGCCGAGCACCACCCCCACCAGATCGAGGGTCCTCAATTGATCTGGAAGATCAGCCGTCTCTCCGCCGGCTAGCTCCAGCGGCACCCCGTGAGTGGAGAGGAGAGAGAGAGCTCTATCGAGCCCCCGCGCGAGAGCCCTCAGGAGAAGCTGCTTATCGATTCTGTGAGTGTTCACCGCTACGTAGTCGGCGAAGAGCAGAGGCCTCGCCCCCACGGCGATTACGTCGTCCACGTTCATCGCCACGACGTCCTGCATTAATCCATCGAAGCACTCGCCTCCCCCCTCCTCCTTATAGCACAGATAAGCTATGACGGGCTTGCTCCCGGCCCCGTCCACGTGGAGGACCAAACCGTCGCCGCGCTGGGGGCACCTCATTATGTTGGCGAAGGCTCCGGGCACCGCGCTCCTCAACAGACGAGAGAAGGCCTCCTCGACCCCCCTCTTCTGAGCGTCTACACCTAGCCTCTCGTAAAGACCCACGCCTCGCGTACCTCGCGAGCTCCTCGACTCAAAGGGGCTCTTTAAATGCCGCGCAGACCCATCGTCGGGTGGGGGTGATTCTTGCCTCCCCGAGTAGCGGTTGTCTTGGGGAGCGAGTCGGACCGCGAATTAGGAGACAAGATATGCTCGATCCTCGCGGAGCTAGGCATCGAGACGGAGTACGTTATCGTATCCGCTCACAGAGATCCCGACGAGCTCGAGAAGTACGTCGAATCGTCAGAGGTCGAGGTCTTCGTCTGCGTCGCTGGGCTCTCGGCGGCTCTGCCAGGTGCCATAGCGGCGAGGACTTTGAAACCCGTAGTGGGTGTGCCTAGGTCCGTCAAGCTGGGCGGTTTGGATTCCCTGCTCTCTATAGCTCAGATGCCGCCGGGCACTCCCGTCGCCTGCGTTGGGATCGACGCGGCAGAGAACGCTGCACTATTGGCGGTCAGGATTCTCGCCGTGAAGTACCCGGAGATCCGAGAGAGGCTCCGCGAGTACTACGAGAAGAAGATCAAGAGAGGGCTCAAGCGACTTGAGCTCCCCCGAGGAGCGGGAGGAGCTCCTCAGCCCTCAACCTCTAACTCGACGTCGAGAGCTCACCAATGAAAAGAATCAGTCGCCTACCCTGAAGAGCATCCTCTCGATGCTCTCGTCTCTGATTTTAGATCTCTCCTCCTCGGTCGGGAGGAGACTCAGCAGTTTTTCGGAGGCGTAACGCCGGCTGAGCTCCCGCACGATCTCGTCGAACACGGGGAGATCTTCTAGCCTGAGCCTCGGTATCCACCACTCGAGCCTCTTGATGTCTTCGAGAAGCTCCGGCCCGGGGTTCTGCAGCTCGGAGCGGATCGACGATAGCGTGGCCAGAGCTCTCCCCTTCCACGTCTCGAACGCTATGTTCACTCGAAGACACCTCGTTCTTCAGGAGGCATCGAGCGCTAATCTATCTATTCTTCGCGTTTCAGCTCTTCTTTTAAACTCGAGTCCGAAAAAGATGATGTTGGAGAGTAGCTGGGCTTTGATCCGTCGAGGCACGGGCGAGACGCCCAGGCTCAAGTATTTCCCAACCAGGACGAGCCTTCCGGGCATCTCGCCTAAGAGGGGGGTCACGCTGAGCCTCGTAGCGATCAACGCGGCCTTATACCTGATGACGTCTTCATCGAATTTCTTCCTGCGCTCCGCCGATCGATGGGTCTCCGAGCTCGGCTTCGTCCCCGCCGAGCTGGCGGTTCAACCCTCGAGCTTCTTAAAGATCTTCACAAGCATGTTCACCCACGCCGACGTCTTCCACATATTCTTCAACATGTACTTCCTGTACTTCTTCGGAAAGGCCCTAGAGGGGGTCCTCGGGTCGGGCAGATTCTTGACCCTCTACATGCTCAGCGGAGTCGCCGCCGCCGTAGCCCACACGGCCTTCGGCTTCGTGCAAGGCGTCTCGTCTCTCATCGTGCCAGCCGTAGGCGCCTCGGGGGCCATAAGCGGTGTCCTCGGAGCCTATCTGTTGCTGTTCCCGGGCACTCACCTCACGGCTTGCCTCTGGTTCTTCGTGCTCCCTCTCTGCTTCACGACGAGGGCCTCGTACTTCTTGCTCTTCTGGTTCGCCACGCAGGTGATCTACGGGTACGCGAGCCGCGGAGCGGCCGTAGCGTTCTTCGCTCACGCAGGGGGCTTCGTTGCGGGGATCGCTCTCCTGCCTCTCCTCCTGCGCGGAGAGAGGCTCGCCTCTTTGAAATACTATGTGGCGCTGAGAGAGGGGCTCTTCTCCTTCATTAGATTCTTCGGCCAGGCCAGGCCTTCGGGCCTCGGCAGAGGAGGGAGGCTCGCGTTAGCCATCCTCGTGGTCTCCATGATAGCGGGGCTGGCGTACGTCAACATCGCAGCGAGGCCGGGTCTCTCCGCCTCGCTCCTCGAGCTAAACATAGACGAGACGTTGAAGTCCTCGGGGAGGTTCCTGGTGACGTGGGTGAACGGATCCCCCGCTATAACGGGCTCGGAGCTCATGCCGGACGCCGCGAGGATCACGCTCAATAGGCTCTGGGGCTCGGGGCTGCTCTATAACCCCACGATGAAGGGGGGCTTGCTGGAGAAAGACTCGTTGACCACGACCGCTCGCGTGCTCGCTTGCCCCGGCTCCCCTCTCGAGGTCCCGGTGCAGTTCAGGGGGCTCGTAGCGGTCTACGACGAGAGGGGGCTCGCGAAGGAGGCGAGGGGTATCCTCGCGAGCGTCGTCGTCAACGTGACCTTTGGAACCGGGGGGGCCTGCTCAGCCAGCCCGGGCGAGCCTTTCGTGAGCTCCTTCGAAGTATCGTCTAGGGGGAGCGGCGACTTGGGGCTCCTCGCCGAATATTCCTCGATCGCTTCACTCATCATCGTTGCGGCCTCCCTATACGTGGCCGTGGCGCGCGACAAGCACTACGCCCTCGTCTCGTAGGAGTTTTTAGCGAGTCGAGCTGAGGAGCTCCGCGGTGAAGACGTTGGGGGAGAAGATCACCGTCAGAAAGATCTTGCGAAAGAAAGAGAGGGGAGAGAAGATCGTGATGACCACCGCCTACGATTACGTCTTCGCCAAACTGGTCGACGAAGCGGGAGTCGACATAATACTCGTAGGAGACTCGGCGGCCATGGTGGTTTGGGGTATGGACAATACTTTGGGCATCTCGATGCGCACGATGCTCGAGCACGTGAGGGCGGTCGCCAGGGCAAGGCCAATGGCGCTCGTAGTGGCCGACATGCCCTTCATGAGCTACGAGCTCGGCCCAACTCAAGCGGCGAGGAGCGCCGGAGCATTCGCGAGGGCCGGAGCCGAGGCGGTGAAGCTAGAGGGGGGCGAGGAATTTCGCGACGAGATAAGAGCCATCGTGAGAGCGGGGATCCCGGTCATGGGGCACGTGGGCTTGACTCCCCAGAGGTACCTGAGGCTTGGCGGCTACAGACTCATTGGAAAGAAGCTAGACGAGAGAGAGCAGGTGCTGCGAGATGCCGAGGCCGTTCAGGAGGCCGGCGCGTTCTCGGTGGTCTTGGAGTTCGTCGTCGCGGAGGTGGCTAGAGAGGTTACCGAGAGGTTGGCGATACCGACGATATGCATAGGCTCCGGTCCCTATTGCGATGGCCAAGTCCTCGTGCTCCACGACATAATCGGGCTCTCGGCATCTCCGCCGCCCTTCGCCAAAAAATACGCGGACATCTCAGCCTCGACGAGAGATGCTCTGAGGAGATTCGCCGAAGAGGTCAGAAGTCGCGTCTTCCCCGGGCGCGAGCACTACTTCACCGCGGCCGGTTCGACTTGATGAGCGTCAAATTAGCGAAGGGACTGCGCCGGCCGCCGCTCTGGCCATCCTCACGAGCTTATCTACGACGTCAGTAGCCCTCTCCCCGAATACCGTGAGCATGGGCTCTTTCCCGTAGTCGCCCACGTGGTAGATCACGTCGGGCCGCGCCCCCCTCAGCTTCTCCAACGCCACGCCCACGCCCCAGGGTATTGTGGCGCCCTCTCTGGCCTTGACCTCCTCCGGCTCCTCTCTCCTGTCGTAGCTGGAGACGTTCAGACCGAGCCACTGGGCCGCCTCGACGAGCTTCTCGCTGTATCTGACGTTGACCGCCGCCCTAACAACGGGGTGGCTCTTCTGAACCGCCAGGATCGCTCTGGCGAGGTGCCTCGAGGCGCCGAAAGTCGGAGGGCCTAGGGCTCTGAGAAGTCCCTCGGCCGCGACTATCCTTCCCGGGAAAGCCGCGACGTCCTCGGGTCCCCTCGCGTACTTACTCGGTAGAGACATGGCTACGTTTATTCCGACCTCCGGTACGAGACCCAGTGATATTATGAGGCTCGATGAGGCCGCCAAAGTCCCTAGAGCTCTCTGGAGATTCTCCAGGACCTCCCATCTGTGATAACCGAGCATTCTGGGAGCCTCGGGAGCCGGCACGCACCCATGCTCGCTCGGCTCGCAGTATCTCCACGCCTCCCAAGCCGCGGCCAGAGCTCGCTTGGCCGCGCTCCCAGGCTCCTCCCCGCGCGCGAGGAAGCACGAGGCTAGCGACGCTACCGTATTGGCGTAGGCTTGAGCATCGGGGCCCCTCCTCGAGACGAGGCTCTCTACGCTAACGGCCCTCTCTTTCTCCTTCCACGTCAAGAGGAGCTTGGATCCCTCGATCGATACCGCAAGAGAGGCCCTCGGCAGCAGCGCTCCCCAGAGGTCGACGCTCACGCCCGGCCCCAGCACGAGGAGCGCTCGGCTCGCCGAGATGAGCTCGGCCTCCTCGAGGCTTAGACCCGTCTCGTCCGTGAAGGACACTTTGAGTACGTCGTGCTCCGCGAGCGAGCTCAGCTGTTCTCTCAGCTTGGCGCGATTCAAGATGAGGGGGATTAAGTCGTAGGCGACGGCGGCTTTCACGTCCGCCTCAGCGCATCTGGCCGGGTCCGATGTGCACGAGAGCACAGCCAATCTAGCCAAGGCCTCTCCCCTTCCCCCGGTCTCCTCCTCTCTCCCCCGGCTAATTTTGTAGCGATCGCTGCTTTAATCTGGTTAAAGAAAAGTACATAATTCGGGGAAGATGAGAACCGAGGAGGGGTCGCGCGTGCCGGTCAAGTGGAGCGTGGAGCGTAAGATCGCCCTAGCTCTGATGCTGTCGGCCCTGGCCGTGGCGCTCGCACCGATAAACATACCGGTGGGTCCCACGAAAGCTTTCCCGTGGCAACACATGGTCAACGTGTTGGCCGGAGTGATCTTAGGACCCTGGTGGGCCACCGGCATGGCGATTCTCATAGGGACTGTCAGAATAGCCCTCGGTCTGGGCACGATCTTCGCTTACCCCGGCGGAATACCCGGGGCCCTCTTGGTGGGCTTGCTGGCGTTGTACCTAGAGAAGAGGGGCAAGCCGACGGAGTATGCAGCCTTCATCGAGCCCGTGGGCACGGCCGTCGTGGGCTTCCTGCTGGCTCTCTACGTCTTCGCCCCGCTCATTGGAAAATACGAGGCATGGATGGCCGCGTTGGTACCCATATGGTTGATATGGCTAGCGAGCACATCTATCGGGACGGTAGTAGGTTTTGCGGCCCTCAAGCTGCTCAAGACCGCGAAGCTCATTTAGACTGCTGATCATTGGCGAGACGGGCTCGGGCAAGACGGGGGTCACCGAGAGGATCCTAGGATCCCTCCTATCTTTTGTTGATCCCGGCCTGGTCACGGTGCTGGACTTCGCGCCGAATTATCGAGGAGTGGGGAGACCTCTCGCCGTGAGCGGAGTGGGCGGAGAGCGCGTCAGGCTCGTCAGGCCGCCCAGGATCTTCGCTCCGAGACTCGAGGGGAGAAGCTGCGAAGAGGTGTGGCTGTACGCGAGGCTCAACGCAGAGGCCACCTCGAGAGCCCTGTCGGAATATCTGTCGCGTCCCACGCCGGTGCTCTTCGTAAACGACCTGAG
The DNA here is from genome assembly GCA_038878695.1 of Fervidicoccaceae archaeon. NCBI lineage: Archaea > Thermoproteati > Thermoproteota > Thermoprotei > Fervidicoccales > Fervidicoccaceae > Fervidicoccaceae archaeon. Next base: position 170,621 of record JAVZVD010000003.1, on the reverse strand, counting down.
CGTGCATCTCCACGCCGGGGACGAGCGCCTCATGCTCGAGGCCCTAGAGAGGTCCTCCTTCTTCGTAGGGAACGCTTACTACGGCGAGAAGCTCAGAGACGCGTGCGGCCTGTGGGAGCGCGAGAGGAAATCCATCGAGAGGTTGGCCGAGGAGGTGGATTTGGTCTGGCGCTTGTGAGACTCAACGATGTATATTACAAGTACGACGAGAGCGGCCCTTGGGTTCTGCGCGGCGTGACGACGGAGGTGAGAAAAGGCAGAACTCTCGTGGTCGGGGCCACTGGGAGCGGGAAGTCCACCCTCCTGCGCGTGGCCTCGGGCCTCGCGCCCTCGGTTTACGGGGGCACGCTGCGAGGCAGAGTCGAGATAATGTCCAGGGTCATCGTGGTACCGCAGCTCTTCGAGGTCTTCATCTTAATGAGGACCCCGGAGGAGGAGCTGAGGTTCGTGGCGGAGAACGAGAGTTTACCGTGGGAAGAGGCTTCCGAGAAGATCGGGGAGATCGCCGAGAGGCTAGGCATCGAGAAGATCTTGAGAAGAAACGTGTCGAGGCTCTCGATGGGCGAGAAGCAGAGAGTGGCCATAGCCAGCGCCCTCCTCACGAGGGCGGAGCTTCTCATGCTCGATGAGCCTCTAGCCTACCTCGACCCGCGAGGGTGCATTGAGCTGATCGAGCTCCTGAGCGACCTCGAGGTCGAGGGCGTGGTAGTGGCCGACCACAGGCTCCACTACTTCGACGGCTGGTACGATAGAATCCTCGTGGTGATCGACGGGAGAGTCATCGAGGCTCGAGACCTACTAGAGGTCGGCGAGATCCTCGGCGATACGGTGTATCTCCCGATCCACGCTAAGCTGGGCTTCAGGAGGCTCGAGGACCTTGCGTCCCATCTTCGAGCTAGAGGATGTGTGGGTTCGCAATAGGCTGAGCGGCGTGACTCTGAAGATCTGGGGAGGGATCACGGCTCTCGTTGGTCGCAACGGCAGCGGCAAGACCACGCTGTTGAGGGTGCTCTCGGGAGCGCTGAGGCCCGATAGAGGTCGAGTCAGTAGGCCCGAGAGGATCGGCTCGTCTTGGCAGAACCCCTATTATTCGTTCTATAAGTCGACGGTGCTCGACGAGCTCAGCGAGGCTGTGGGCGGCCAGAGAGCTCGGAGCCTCCTAGAGGATCACGGGCTCTCGAGCCTGGCCCACCGATCGCCTTTCACGCTATCCGCCGGCCAGGCTAGGATCCTGTCCATTCTTCTGGCCATCTCGTGGGATCCCGACGCGGTCCTAATCGACGAGCCGACAACGGGGCTCGACGCGAGAGAGAGGAGGAAGGTTGCCAGGATGCTCCGCGAACTCGGTAAGCCCGTCGTCGTCGCGAGCCACGATGTGGACTTCGTTTTGGAGGTTGCGGACAGAGTGATCATCCTGCGCGAGGGCAAAGTGGTGCTCGAGGGAGAGGCCCTCGACGTAGTCTACAGCGGAGCGCTGTGGGAGGAGGGGTTCCCGAAGACGGACCTCGTCAAACTGGCCGAGAGCGTGGGAATGAGGCTGAGAAGCGTTGACGAGTGCCTCCGAGAAGGCTGAGGCGAGGCTCAATCCCTTCGCGTCGCTCGCGCTGGTTGCCTGGTTGCTCTTCGCGCTCGCGACGGGCAGGCTCGCTGAGGCGGGCCTCATCTCGCTAGCCGCGGCCCTATACACTAGAGCTCTCCGAAGGCTCTACCCGCTCTACGCGTGGGCCTCCGTTCCTTCACTCATCGTTGTGTGGGCCTTCATGGACTTGGAGACGGCTCTCGAGACGGCTTACAGAATACTCGTCCTAGTCGTGGGCACATCCTCTGCTCTCATCGCCGTCGACTTCTCAGGGCTAGCTCGACTGCTCAACAAGGCGGGCATCCCCCCATTGGTCGGATTCGCCCTTCCCGTGACGATCAGGCTATCGGAGTTCCTGCTTAGCTCGGTCTACGAGGCTTACGCCGCGATGAGAGGGAGAGGGGTGCGAGGGAAGGTCGCGATTGTCACCAAGGTCCCCCTACCCTTAGTGGTCTTCTCGTTCAACTCCTCGCTCTATTTGGCTGAGGCTCTGTACTTCAAGAGGCCCACGAGGAAGAGAGCTTGGTATGGGAAGATATCGTGGGGGCCAGCCGACGTCGTCTTCGTCTTCTTAGCGCTCCTCCACCCGCTGCTGCTCGTGTTCCTCAAGGGCCTTTAGTATGGCCTTCTTCATGGCCACGTAATCATAATTGAACTTGGAGGGGGGAAGCTCGACGAGCTTTGTCCCCTCGGGATTCTTCAGAGCGAGCACCACGAAGGGGCTCCTCTTCACCTTGAACTCCCCGAAAGCCTTCTTCGAGCCAGGGTCTCCGCAGTTGCTCTCGAAGTAAGTGCAAACCACGCGAGCGAAGTTGAGGGACCTCAATTCTCTGTCCTCGACCATGGCGTCCCACAGCACATCGAAGATCCTGCAGTACGGGCAGTTGACGTTGTCGAAGAATATCAAAGTGGGGCCGTCCGGCAGCTCGAGCCTCTCGGCTCGCTTCGGCACCCCGTTCTCGTAGAGGTAAACCCCCTCCGGCAGAGGCAAGAGCCGTCGCCCCCTCCGCTCGGGGATTCGCCGCTCTCTTTTCTCTCCAGGGCCTCGGTCTCGGAGCCCCAAATAATAATTGCGAGCGCGATCTACGTGAGAGGGCCCGGGGGCGTTTGAGCGTCGAGCTCGTGATCGACTGGGAAGACCGCAAAGAGCTGGGGAGGACGGGAGAGAGGGTTCCGGCCATAGGAATCGGCACGTGGGACATCAGAGACTACGCGAAAGCCGAAGACGCGTTGACGAGGGCGATCGAGGAGGGGCTGAACCTCATCGACACAGCCGAGATGTACGACTCGGGGAAAGCCGAGGAGCTCGTGGGCCGCGTAGTCGCGAGAGTCGGTCGCGACAACGTCTTCATAGTAACGAAACTCCTCCCGGAGCGCTTCACGTCGCCCGAGATGGTGCTGAGAGCGACCAGAGCGAGCCTCTCGAGGCTCGGCGTAAGCAGCGTGGACTTGCTCCTGATACACTGGCCGCACCCCGTATTGCCCATTGAGATCCAAGTGAGGAACCTCGAGCGAGCTGCCGAGGCCGGCCTCGCCAGATACATCGGAGTGAGCAACTTCGACGAGAAAGAGCTCGAGCTGGCGCTGAGCTCAACGCGCAAGCACGATATAGTGGTCGACCAGGTGAAGTATAGCGTGTTGGACAAGAGCGTCGAGAGGAGGCTGCTGCCTCTGTGCGTGGAGGCTGGGGTTACGTTGCAAGCCTATACACCGCTCGAGAGGGGGCTCGTGGTTGAAATAGAGGAGCTGAAGAGGGTGGGCTCGAAGTACGGGAAGACCGCCGCGCAGGTGGCTCTCAACTACTTGATATCGCACAAGCGAGTCATCGCGATACCCAAGAGCGAGAAAGCCAGGAGAATCGATGAATTTCGAGGAGCTCTAGGCTGGAGGCTCTCACGCGAGGACCTCGAGCTCCTCAGAGCTCTGTAAGCGCGTCAATGACCGATGCCAGCGTGGCTCTGAAGAGATGAGTGCCGGCCTTTCTATCATCGGAGGAGCCGAAACCCGGGACGCCCGGCAATATTCTCGAGAGGGAGAGGGCGAGAGAGGGCTCCGGCAGCCTCAGAACTACGACCGAGGTGGGAGAGCAAGCATCGGTCAGAAAATCGATGTGCCAGAAGCGTTTCTTCTTCTCTGAGAAGTGCCTAGAGATCCTCTTGGCGCAGCTCCTGCCGCACGAGCCCACGTAAACGTAGCTCCCCGCCTCCAACTCAAAGGCTCCAGCCCTCGTCTCAACTCTTCCGCTTCTACACGAGAGCTCGAGCAGGTAAGAGAGCGAGGCCGAGCCCCTCCTCCTAAGTCAGCTTCTCCAATATGCCCCTGGCCGCCAGGACTCCCGTCGCGGCCGCTCCATTGAGGCCTCTCGAGAGCCCGGCGCCGTCTCCTGCGACGAAGACGTTCTCCACGGTCGTCTCCAGCTTCTTCGAAACAACTGCTCTCACGCTGTAGAACTTCATCTCGGGTGCGTAGATGAGAGTTGAGCCGGAGTACAAGCCCGGCATGACGTCGTCAAGTCTCTCGATCGACTCGAGGAGATTTGACACGATCCTGTGAGGGAGAGCCATCGTGACGTCCCCGGGGGTCACGTTCTTCAGCGTAGGCTCAACATTGCTCCTCGAGATCCTGCTCCACGTGCTCCTCCTCCCAGACAGCAAGTCTCCCAGCCTCTGAACTATGGGCTTCCCGCCGCCCAGCTTGGTCGCTAACATAGCTATGCTCTTCCCGTAAGCTATCGTGTCCTCGAGGGGGTCCGTGAGCTTCACCGTGACCAAGAGAGCCATGTTGGTGTTCGCGCTCTTTAGACCTCTATAGCTGACCCCATTGACCGCGACCATCTCGTTATTGTAAACCTCTTGCACGACGAATCCGTTTGGGTTCGTGCAGAAGGTTCTCACCTTATCGTCGTAAGCTCTCGTATACATTATGATTTTCGGGTCCCTCACCACGTTCGTCACGCGCTCGGCCACGTAAGATGGTATCTCGACTCTTATGCCTACGTCGAGAGGGCCGGGCTCTACTTCTATCCCGAGCTCTCGGGCTATCGCCGAGAACCAGGCGGCGCCAGATCTACCCGGCGCCAGCAGAACGAAGCGCGCCGCTATCGTGCCAGAATTCGTCTCGAGCAGGAACGCTCGGCCGCTCGAGCGCACTCGCGCGACAAAAGTGTTGAGGAAAAATTTCACCCCCGCTTTCTCGAGGAAAGAGTGCATGTTCTCCGTCACTTTGAGCGTGCCCTCGGAGCCCAAGACGCGTTGAGGCGTGGGCACGAACTTCGCGCCGGTCTTCGCGACTAATCTCTCGAGCTCCGAGACCTCTTCGCTGGGCAGCACTAGGGAGTCCTCGGGAGCTCCCAGCTTAACTAGGATCGAGTCCACGTAGCTGATGAGTCTCTCGGCTGCGACGAAGCTGCCGATCAGCTTATCTATGTCTCCTCCGACGTCTGGCCTCAGATTGAAGGCGCCGCTGCTTATGAGGCCAGCCCCCCCGACGCCATGCATCACGCGACACGGCGCGCACTTGGCGCAAGGAGCTGGCTTCTCCGGCTCCCGCAACGAGGAGGCGTGCATTGGGCAGACGCGCTCCGACGCTCGAGCCCCTCGGTCGATAACGGCGATTCTCAGCTTATCGCCCGACCTCATCACCAGCTCGTATGCAGCGAATAGCCCCGCGGGCCCCGCTCCCACGACGGCTACATCGAACTCCACTTAGAGGCCCCCCGCTTCTCTTCTTCTGTCTACGATGCAATCCAGCTCTCTGCCGGTTCCTATCAGGGTCACGGGGACTCCTATTGAGTTCTCGATCTCCTCGACCCACCTCCTCGCCTCGAGCGGCAACTTCTCCCAGCTCCTCGTGCACTTGACCGACGCAAAGAGCGCGTCGAGCTTCGTCACCGCTGCCTGCGTAGCGGAGTTAAGCATAACGGCTCGACGGGCCAATTCTACGTTGAAGGGAGCCACTCTCCTCGGCCTCCCCGTCACGGTGCCTCGCTCGACCCAGCCGCGCTTGGCGGCCTCCTCCGAGGAGAGCTCGCCGGCCAGCGGGCCTTCTCCGACTCTCGTGACATAGCTCTTGAAGACTACCAAGACCTCGTCGACGTCCTTAGGCCCTATCCCGACCTCGGAGGCGAAAGCCGAAGCCGTCGTGTCTCTACTCGTGACGTATGGGTAGGTCCCGTGGTAGAGGCTCAAGAACGTGCCCTGGGTGCCCTCCACGAGGACCGTCTCGCCCGAGCGCGCCTTTTCTACGACTTCTCCCGAGACGTCCGTGAGCATTCCTCTCAGCTCCTCGAATTCTCTCGCCAGCCTCAACCTCCTTAGCACTCTGTCCGCCGTAGCCGCCCCGACCCCCTGCAGAGTCGAGCCAACGCGCTTGGCCAGATTTTCGTCTCCGGCCTCCATAGCGATGTGCCTCTCCTCTATGACGCCGGTCTTCTCGTCGAGGAACAGCCTCCCCCTGGTCCCCGTCCTCTCCATCTCCTCGAACAGCAGGTCGAGCCTCACGAGCGCCCCGGGAGCTACGAGGAGCCTGGTCGACGGATTGACGAAGGCCGCGGGGACGATCCTGAGCCTGTACTCGACTCCCCTCCACACGACAGTGTGTCCGGCGTTCACGGACCCGCATCTAACGGCGACGTCTGCGTCGTCGGCCAAGGCCAGGTAGGCCGTCACGCTGCCCTTGCCCTCGTCGCCGAAGAATCCGCCGACTATTATGGTTAGCATCTTCTCACAGCCTCTTCGACGTATTCGAGGGCTCTCTCCGTCAGCTCGCGCGCATTGCCTAGATATTTAGAATAGTTCAGACACTCTAGGGCTTCCCCGCGCTCGAGCAGGTCGTCCAGAGCCCCTCGGCTCAGAGCATCGCGAACCGTCTCCCTCCTCTCGGAGCAGAGCGAGATCAACTCCATTACTCTCGAGTAGGCCTCGCGCCTGGAGAGGCCCGCCATTGTTACGAGCTTCACTACTAAGCACTCGCTAGCCAGCGCGCCTCCGCTGAGCTCTAGGTTTCTCCTCATGGCCTCCTCATCGAATTCGACCTCGTCGAGGAATGCCCCCATGTCTATCAACATTTGGTCGACTACCAGAAGCGCGTGGGGAACCAGGATCCTCTCGAGGCTGCTGTTGGTTAGGTCCCTCTCGTGCATCAGAACTACGTTCTCGAGAGCCGAGGCGCAGAGTCCGCGCGAGAGCCTGGCTAAGCCCGAAACTCTCTCCGCTAAAATCGGATTCCTCTTGTGCGGCATGGCGCTGCTGCCTATCCTCCTCGCGGCTAACCTTACCTCGCCTATCTCGTCCCTGGCCAGCTCCCTCAACTCGAGAGCCAATCTGTCGAGCTGGCTGGCTATTAGGGCTAGAGAGCAGACGAGCTCTGCGAATCCGTCTCGCGGGGCGATCTGCGTCGATATGGCGTGAGGCTCGAGACCCAGGCGCGCGAGGGCTCCTCTCTCTACCTCGAGCCCTCGACCCATCCAACCCGCCATTGTGCCGACTGCCCCGGCGATCTTCCCTCGCGTCAGCCTCTTCTCGCACTCGCACAGCCTCTCATAGCTTCTGGCCAGCTCGTACGCGTAGTTGGCCAGCTTGAAGCCGAGGGTTATCGGGAGCGCGTGGCGCCCATGGGTCCTGCCCACCATGATCGTGCCCGAGTGCTCCTTCGCGAGCCGAGAGAGCCTAGCGACCAGGGAGAGCATTCTCCTCTTCAACACCGCGAGGGCATCGCGCAGGGCGAGGGCCCACGCCGTATCAACGACGTCGTAACTCGTAGCTCCCAGATGCACGTACTTGCCACACTCGCCGCATCTCTCGCCCAAGAGAGACGCGAAAGCCGCCACGTCGTGGCCCGTTCTCCTCTCCTCGGCGTCGACTTCTTCGGGCGCCACCGACGAAGAGCACTCGAGGATCCTCTCGTAGCAGCCTCTCGGGGCGAGGCCGGCATCCTCTAGGCCCCCAACTATAGCCGCCTCGACGACAGCCAACCTCCTGAGAGTAGCGCTCCTAGAGAAGATCGAGCGCATCTCGTCCGAGCCGTACCTGAAATCGAATGGGCACACCAAATCGCTCAAGAGGCGCACCCTACCTGGACGAATATAGGAGGGTCCGACGAAGAGGCGGGGAGGCGCAAAATAAGCTTATTCCTCTTTTGTAACTATCGATTATTAAGTCGCTCACCTCTTCCGCTCCCACTCCCTCGCGACGTGAGCTTAGAGGCGCGAGTTCCCTCAATCATCAGGACGACCGAGGCGGTGATCGCGGAGAAGAGAGCCACCACGCCGTCGGAATCGAGAGAGCCTCGAGCCGCCAGAGCTGCTGCCTCGCCCACCGCTATCCCCAAGAAAAAGAACGAGTAGATCATTAATCGGGGAACGAGCCTTCTTTTCAACAACACGTAGCCCTCAATAGGAATGAGCCTCGATACCGTGTAGCCCTCGCGGCCCCTCGCCACTAAGCCGAGCTCCTCGAGTCTTTTCAAATGATAGTGCACGCTGCTGGCGGATACACCGAGCTCTCTCGCCAGCTCTCTCACGCCCATCTCTCCCGCCTCGAGGAGCTTAGCGTAGATCCTAAGCGCCGTGATGCCCAGCTTCTCGGCCTGCAAGCTTCCTCGGCTCCACCGGCGGGTCCGGAGCCTAACATAATAACGTATCGCGGTCCTCTCGGCGCGTTCGAGAGATCGAACGAGAGCGTTCGGTCCTCGTAATTATCAGGACAACTATTGGAGCTACTCGCGGTGATTCTAGACGTGGAGAAACGCTTCGCCGTCCTGCTCCTCGCGGCACTAGTGCTGGGTCTATCGCTGCCTCTATCTCTGAGCACATTGATGGCCCCGGGAGCTCCGATCACTCCGAGTCAGGCCGCGATCTCGGGGCCGCACCACTCGGTCGGAGCCGAGCTGCGAGGAGTGCCTACCTTCTCGACCTACGAGGAGCTCTTCGCGTTCCTGGAACGAGCGGCTCGCTCGGCTCAATCGATTCGATACACGACCGCAGGGATGATCCCCGAAGCTCAGTCATTTAAGCTAGGCTCCGCCGCGGAGCCCTACTCGCTCACTAACGTGCAGGTAGAGGGAGTAGACGAAGCCGACGTCGTTAAGACCGACGGCAGGATCATCGCAGTGGCTTCGGGCGACAGAGTATACTTGGTCGACGCGGCCGGTAGGAGGATCATCTCTAGGATCGACGTGGGGGGGCTCGTCCTCGGCCTTTATCTGAATGGCTCGAGGCTCGTCGCGTTACACTCCGACTACACCATCGCACGGCCCATCAACACCACCGTTACGGTCTACGATGTGAGCGACCCCTCCGGTCCGCGCCGAGTCGGCTCACTCTCTTTTACCGGTTATCTAGTGAGCACTAGAATGAACAGCGGCGTGGTCTACCTCGTGTTGTCGCTCGCGGCCCTCCCGCGCATGGTCCCGCTCGTCGACGGGGCCCCGCTAGCTCCCTCCAGCATAGGAGTTCTTAGCTCGAGCCCCACGCACTACACCGTGGTAGCGGCCGTAGATCCCGACACGCTGAGGAGTTCGGCGGTCGCGTTCCTCACGGGGTCTAGCAGCTGGATCTACATGTCGGCCGAGGGCAGACTTTACGCCGCCTCGAGTTACGTTCCTTCTCGCGAGGACGCGGCGAAGCTGCTCCTGAGGGCGCTGGCGATGCACGCGCCGAGCGACGCCTCGTTGAACATAACCAGGGCGCTAGAGCAGGGAGACCTCGAGGCCGCTCTCCGAGCCGCCGAGGCCTACCTGAGAGGGCTACGAGGCGAGGAGGCCGACGCTCTCTTAAAAAAAGCGGCTGCTGAAGTGGGGACCCTTGAGGACAGCACGAGGTTCTACGTCTTCTCAACGAGGGGGCTCCACTTAGACTTCTCCGGCTCTTTCGAAGTCCCGGGCGTCGTTCTAGACCAGTTCTCCATGGAGGAGCGGAGAGGCCATTTCATCGTTGCCACGACCTCGAGAGCGTGGGGGATCGAGGCGCGGTTCGCCGAGCCCGTTAAGATACTCGGTCCACCGAAGGAGGAGCAGGGCCGCGTCGTAACCGTCGAGGTCCTCGAGTGCTCGAGAGGTACCTGCGAGGTCAAGCTCGTCAATTTAACCGTGGCGCCAGCCCCGCCGCCGGAGCCCGTTCTACAGATTTGGCCCCTCCAAGTCGGCGAGAGCGAAAACAACGTCTTCGTCGTCTCGACGGAGGGCCTGAGGCTGCTCGGAGAGGTGAGGGGGCTCGCCCCCGGCGAGAGGATCTACGCGTCGAGGCTCGTCGGCGAGATCCTCTTTCTCGTGACTTTCAGGCAGGTTGACCCGCTCTTCGCTATCGACATGAGCGACCCCTCTAGGCCCGAGGTCCTCGGATTCCTCAAAGTGCCGGGCTTCAGCGAGTACCTCCACCCGCTGCCGGGCGGCAAGCTGTTAGGCCTAGGAGTCGAGAGCAGCGCGCTGAAGATCTCGCTATTTGATGTATCGAATCCGAGGAGCATGAGAGAGACGGCCGCGCTGCACATCGCCGATTCGTGGTCTCAGGCCCTGGGCGATCACCACGCCGTGACCGTGGACCCCGACAGGCAGAGGATCTACGTCCCGGTCACTATACACGCTAAGTCGGCTCACTACACGAGCTCGGGCGTAGCCGTGATCAGATACGTTAACGACGAACTGACGTTAGAGGGCGTGCTCGAGCACCCCGGGGCCAGCAGGACGATCTACATAGGAGCGGAGGTCTTCACAGTTTCCGGGAGCTCCGTTAGGGTCTTTGACGCTGCGACGCTCGACCGCTTGGCCGAGGTGAAGCTCGAGTGAGCCCGTTAGGAGGGCCGAGAGGAGCGCGAGCTCCTCCCTCGGCTCGGGCTCAGCTGAGACAGGTCACCTCACGGCTCTCCGCTCGGCCTTTCTCTACTCATCACTACTTCCCCGCGCTCCTCCCGATCTCTTCTTTAGTCTCGCCTCTCTTACGCGTTATCACGGAGTACAATTTCTCTGGGTTCTTCGTGTAGAGCCTGAGCTTCACTACGCTCTTGTCTGTCTCCTTCACTAATTCAACGAAGTTTCTCGCTGGATTTACCTTCACCTCGTATTCCGTCAATGGGAACGCTAAAGCGCTCTTCGAGAATGCGCCCTGCAGCACTATGCCTCGGCTCGTTACAATATAGGCCCTCGGAGCATTTATCATCGTTAGCTTCCTCTTCTGCCCAGCGAAGATCCTCACCTCGAGGTACTTCTGGAAGAGTCTGCTGACAAGGTAGCTGCCCTCGAAGAGCAAGAAGAACGCGGCCACGTAGCCGAGCCTGGAATGGTCAAAGTATTTGGGTATGTGCGTGAGCACGGGCTGATACATCAAATAGAAATAGACCAAGATGGGCACCATCGTGAGGAGGCTGACCTGAGCCATCTTCATCTGCTCAGCGACCTCTCTCTGATATTCTACGTCCTCGAGGAGGAGCCTCGTCGCGTTCTCCTCTTTGAAGAGCACCTTGCCGCTCTCCACCTCCTCAACTCTCGCCTGAGCTACTCTGGCGGGATTGGCGAATCTCTGCATGGCCGCGGCGAAGACGATCATGTACAATAAGACGAAGACCCAGTAGGTCCAGCTCATCCTCCCCACGAGTCCGGCGACCAGAGAGAAGAGCGCTATAGAGATCTGATTCAGAATCAGCTGCCTACGCGTCGTCTCAATGGGAGCCGCCAAGAGTCCTCCTCTCTCCTCGAGTCGAGTGGTAAAGTGTAGGAGCGGATGCTTTAACTTTGCCGCGCCCCTCGGGTCCCGCGAGAAGCTCGCTCCGAACTCTCGACCGCGATGGCATGCTACTTGAAGACTACCTCGACCATAGGGCCTACCGCGTTTACTTTGGGCTTCCTGACCTCTCTATGCTCTATGGCCACGACGTGGGGGGAAATGATTATCCTTTCGTAGCTGAAGTCGGCCGGGGTGACCACTAGCAAGACCGTGCCGATCGAGAGCTCTAGGTGCCTTATCATGTATCTCCCGAGGATCCTCGTTGCGTTCTCGCCCAGCGCTTTAGCGAGTCCCTCGAGCCTCAGAGGAGCTCGCGGCTCCACGTAGATGTAGCTCATGCCGAGGCCCTCGCCTAGCGAGACGCTCGGAGGGGAGGGTAAGCGCAGCACGAGAGAGTCCTCGAGAGCGATGAGGTGCAGCTCGTCGAGCTCCAGCTCCAGCCTGGAGCCCTCGACATAGAGCCTCGAGGTCCATCATCTCCAGAGGAGCGCTGATTACATGTTCTCGCCGCGATACGCTCCGGAGTAGAGCGAAGAGATCCTCTCGGTTGTCTTAATGAAGATGAGCTGAGCCACTCTCGCGCCTCTCTCGAGCACGAGGCCGTTGGGGTTGAGCACGACGAGCAGGGACTCGCCTCTCCCCTCGTAGCCCGGATCCCACACGGCGCACTCGACGAAGGCGCCGTATCTGAGTAGAGTAGACCTGGGGAAGCACAGGCCCACGCAGTCCTCCGGCACGCGCACCGCCTCGCCGTAGATTATCTTATAAGCCCCCGGCTCCAGGCGCCAGACCCCGCCCTCGGGCTCTAGCTCTTCCACCTCAGCCGGCACTCTGAGACCTCGAGCCACCACGCCGGCCCCTCTGAACTTGAACACGCGCTGAACTGTGAGGTCGACTCCGGCCGGCTGGACTTGCGCCTCATCGGCGGCTCCGATCACGTAGCGGAGAACCTCGCGACCGGGCAGAGCCAAGGCGCATCGCCACGCGTCACCGAGCCACCCTGGGCCTCCCGGCTTGAGCTCTGTTCCTAGCCTCGGCTAAGAGCTCGTCGGCTCTCTCGGGGAAGTCCTCCGGGAGCTTACGGAAGAGAGGCTCAGGTTGTCCGAGCTCGTGGCCAGGTCTCAGCGAGATCTCCCCCGCCAGCCGCATCTCTCCCGGCTTCGGGCCCTCGAGACCTAGCATTGAGTAGAGCTTCGATGAGGAGCTAGGCATGATCGGGTAGAGCAGCAGAGCGAGAGTCCTTAGAGAATTGAGAGCCAGATATATCACGGCCTCGGCCTCGCTCGGTCGATCCCTCACGAGGTCCCAGGGGGCTCTCGCATTTAGGTACTGGTTTCCGCGCCTGGCCAGCTCAACTATAGCGTCGCTCGCGGCTCTAAGCCTCGTCGAGCTGTACATCTCGATCGCGCGCTTAGTCAGCCTCTCGACGTCGCTCCAAAAGACCGCGTCCTCCGCCTCCATGGAGCCCGGCCCCGGCACGGACCCGTACTTCCTCTTGGCGAACGTGAGGACTCTGTGGATGTAATTTCCCACGTCGTCGTTGAGCTCATCGTTGACCACCCTGTAGAATTCTCTCCAGCTGAAGCTCGTGTCCTTGGTCTCCGGCCTCATTCTAATCAGCGCGAAGCGCCAGTAGTCCGCGGGCAAGAGCTCTAAAGCCTCGTCGGCCCAAACACCAACGCCTCTGCTCTTACTGAACTTTTCCTCGTGAAACAACAGGTACTCGGTGGCTCCTATCTGCCACGGCAGAGCGTAAGGTCGCCCCGAGGCCATGAGCATAGCCGGGAGTATTATCGCGTGGAACGGTATGTTGTCCTTTCCAATGAAATACACGGTCCTAGTGTTTGGATCGAGCCACGTTCTCTCGAACTCCTCAGCTCTCCCGAGCTTCTCATAGTACTCCTTAGTTGCGCTTAGATATCCCAAGAGAGCCTCGAACCACACGTATATGGTTTTGCCCTCGGCGCCGGGGAAGGGCGCGGGCACCCCCCACGAGCTATCCCTCGTGATGCTCCTTTCCCTCAGGCCCTCCTCGACCCAGCTCAGGCTATAGTTCCTGACCGAGTCTGGCAGCTCCCGATGAGAGCGCAGCCACTCGAGCAGTCTATCTCTGAGCTTAGGAAGGTCGAAGAACCAGTGCGAGGTCTCCCTCTGCTCCGGCTCGGCTCCGCAGATGGCGCAGCGCGCCTCGATGAGCTCCGTGGGGTGGAGGAGCCTGCCGCAGTTCTCGCACTGGTCGCCCCTGGCTCTTTCGTAGCCGCAGTGGGGGCACCTGCCCACTACGAATCTGTCAGCGAGGAAGGCTTTGTCGATGGGGCAGTACGGTAGGACCTCCGTTTTGCGCCTCACGTAGCCATTCTCGTAAAGCCTCATCATGATTTCTCTCACGAACTCTATGTGAGTTGGATTGTGAGTTCTCGTGTAGTTCGAGAACTCTATGTCCCATCTCTTTATGAGCTCGACGACGTAGGAGTGCATCGCGTCGGTAAGCGTCTTGGGCTCTACGCCCAGCCTCCTGGCCTCTAGTTCTATTGGCGAGCCGTGTTCGTCGCTCCCGCTGACGTAGATCACCTCCTCGCCCATCAATTTGAGGAACCTCGCGTAGACGTCGCCGGAGAGCAGGCTCCCTATCATGGTTCCCAAGTGCGGTACATTGTTAACGTAGGGCCAAGCGCTACAGACGACATACCTGGCCAAGAGCTCGACCCCTAGATCTACGAATAGCTTGAGCTCGTCGGAGCTTATTTAGGAGGAGGCTCGGCAAAGCTTTATTTGCTAGCCCCAGAGCCATCGAGCGAGGAGCGTTTCGTGATTCGAGCGTTTCTCATCGTAGCGTTGCTGTTGCTCTCTACGATGGGGATCTCGCCCCAGCTCTCTGAGGCTCCGTATTGCTCCGTCTTGAGCCTCGAGCTATCGCGTAGGATCTTGTACTCGGGCCAGGTCGGCTCGGTGTACGTCGTGGTCGAGGGCCCGCGAGAGGGCTCGAGCTTGTGCGTCCTCAAGTTGAAGATCAACGGGACGCTTGTAGCCGAGCGGCTGGTCGAGCTCGAGGCGAGGGCGCGATCTAGGGTCTCGCTCGAGTTCACAGCCGGTCCGCGGGGCATTTATGTGGTCGAGGTCAACGGACTTCAGGCATATTTCGTAGTGATAGATCTTGCCAGGACCGGGACGATAGTGGTGCTAGACTTCGTGGTCCCGGAGAGCGTGACCCGCGGCGACGCTGTCGTCGCCAAGGTCCTCGTGGTTAACGCCGATGACGCGCCCGGCGTCACCGACCTCGTCCTCTTCGTAGACGGTGTGCCTCTCGAGATAAGGAGGGTCAGGCTTCCAGGGGGCTACTTCGGGTCCGAGGTCTTCGTGGTCAGGGGGCTCGGCCCCGGAGACCACGTGCTCGAGATCGACGGGCTCAAGAGGGTGGTCCGCGTTGTCGAGAAGACTAGACCGAGCAGCGAGGAGGCCTTCGACGTGGGAGCGCTCGTCGGCCAAGCGCTCTTGGCGGCTCTGCTCCTCGGGCTAATCGTGGCTCAGCGGAGAGTCTCGAAGATGGAGACCGTGCCGAGGGTGGCGCTGCGATGAGGTCCTCCCCGCGAGGCGACGGTAAGCCGACTATACTCTTCGCGGACTACTACTTGCCCAGAGATCAGGGGCTGGAGACCGGGTACGTTTACGTCGAGGGTGGCGTCATAGCGGAGCTAGGCTACGGAGAGACCCCCGATGATCTCAGAAGCGCCGCACTGATCTACGAGGGGTGGGGGAGGAGATTGCTCCTACCAGGCCTCTCCTCGCCGGTGATACACCTCGGTCTCTACCCACTGAGGACGGAGCTCGGCTTCACCCTGAGCTTCGATGCCGCCTGGAGAAGCGTGGCCGAGTTGAGTCGACGAGAATACTCTCTCCTCATGTTATTGGGGCTGAGAGAGTTGATCGAGAAGGGCTACACGAGCTTCGGCCTCTTCGAGCCCAAGCCTAGCGCGGCCGCGGAGGTCGTGGCAGAGTACGACCTCGACGCCCTCATCATAGCCCCGTCCGACGTCTCTCCAATGGAGGCAGAGAGAGAGGCTCTCTCGGGCCTCGAGGCCTCCGAGATCTGGATCGACCGAGCCGAGAGACTCGAGGGGCCGAGGGGGATCACCTTGGGCCTGTCGCTGGGCTCGGCCACGGCGCTCGCGTGGCCCAGCGCCGAGATGTGCGATAAGGTCGATTACTATGCCGTGGGGCACAACGCCTCTTTCTCGGGCAGGCTGCCTATTTTGCTCTGCGACGAGCCCGTGAGAGCGAGAGAGAGGCCTCCCAGGACTCTGAAGAGGCTCACGAGAACGGAGTGGAAGCGAGGCGAGAAGCCCAAGCTCGACGGGAGCTGGCTGGAGAGAGGAGGCCCAGCCGACCTAATTTCGGTCAAGCTCGACGAGCCTCCTCTGGCCGGACTGCGATGGGATGACATAGCTTGGGTGCTCTCGCGCCTCGACGTCTGGCCCCCGGCGCTAGAGACCGTCGTGATCAAGGGAGAGGTGGTGGTCGACGGAGGTCAGCAGCTCCTCCTCGAGGAGCCGCTGTTGTCATTAGCCGAGAAGGTGGCCGAGAAAGTCAGAGTGTTAGCGATGCGGAGAGGCCCCTGAGAGAGCTCAAAGATTCGAAGAACCACGCGAACTCTACGAGCACTCGAGCGTCTACGTATATCCTGCTCTCGTCTCCTCGTAGAGCAAAATAGCTCAAGCCCTCGAGGGGGTTCGGCGGCGGAGGAGGGGCGCCCGGGGGCCTCTCACGGCCGAGGTAGATCCACCTCAGCTCCGACCTATTCCCCCTCTTACCAGCGTATTCTACTCTATACCAGTACCTCCCATAGTAGAAGTAGACTTTGACGAGGCCGCCGGTCCCCCTTCTGTAGACGATGTGGACGGGCTTGAGATAGAAGAGCCCCCTCAGCGAGCGGTTGTACTCGTAGATCGGCTCGAGGAGCTCGCGCGCTCTGGCCTCGACCTCGCGACCATCGACGCGCAGCTCGATCAGTTCCCCCAACGCTGCCACCGATCCTCTTTTTACGATCTGAGACCCTTTTGTCCTCGGCGACTCCCAATTGAGCAGAGCCCTCTTCGTAGGTAGATTCCAGCCTCCTCACCTAGGGCACGTGGAGGTGGCCAAGAGGATCCTCGAGATACACGACGAGCTCGTGTTCGCGGTGGGGATGGCTTCGGAGAGCCACACTATGAGGAATCCCTTCACGGCTGGGGAGAGGATCGAGATGCTTAGGATATCCTCGCGTGATGCCGGGATAGATTTGGAGAGAATAATCACCGTGACCGTCCCAACGTTGGACGTACACGTGGCCAGCGCGCTGTTCATACTCAAGTACTCGCCCAAAGTAGACGAAGTGGTCGTTGGAAACAGGATCGTCGCGAGAATGTTCCAAGAGCTCGGAGTGAAGACTAGGATACCGGAGCCTATAGATAGAGCCAGACTGAGCGGCGCCAGAGTCAGGGAGCTCATGGCGCGGGGCGACCCCGAGTGGAAGGAGCTGGTCACCCCTGGCACAGCCAGATTCATCGAGGAACTAGGAGGCCCGGAGAGGCTCAAGTGGATATGGGCTCAAGAAGAGGCCCGCGTCCTCGTTAGAGAAGGCGTCTAATAGAGGCGAAGGCTCAGAGCCTCTTGAGGACTACGGTGAGTCGATAGCCCTCCGGCGTCTTCTCGCTCCTCCAGTCGTGAGCGACCATAGGAGTCAAGGAGAACTCCGAGAAGAACCCACATAAGAAGCTCGCCACGAAGAGCTCCGCGGTGGGGAGCGTCTCCTCCTTGACCTCAGCCCACGGATCTCTCAACCTCACGATTACGATGTCATCGTATGCTTCATGTCTATCGACGATGGGGCCTCCCGCGACGGCCACGGCCGCTTTCAAGATGCCAACGGCCTCCGACAGGCTCTCGACGCGAGGCGCCGCTTCCCGCCATACCCTGGCGAGGCTCCGGCCCAATGCGTAAGCTATGCTGCCTATGACCGCGTTCAACAACTGCTCGCGTCCCGCCCCGAGAGCTCTCCCCAATTCTTCTAGGAAGAGCTCGAGCTGATCCTCGCGGAGAATGTAACATCTACGGTCGCCCGTGATCGGCAAGAAACTCTCGCTATATATCAACGGGCCGAGCCTTTTGGCGCGCCTCGCTTCGAGGACTCCGTCGATCTGACCGAGTCTCTCGAGGAGTCCGCCGAGGCTCAGGCGAGGCTCGCTTTTGCTTAGGTCGAGTATCGCGAAGATTAGGAACGCGTTGTTGACGTTCGCTGAGCGCTCGGCGAACCTAATGAAGTACCCCTCTTCGTTGATCGCGCGGATGACCTCGTCGAATATCCCCGATCTGTCTATGACCAGAACCTCCACTCCTTCTAGCTTCTCGCCCGGTTTCTCCCTGACGAGCAGCGGGATCTCTAAAGGAAGCCGCTCGAGTTGGGCGGGGCTCCCCGGTCTTTTATCATTGGCTGCTCGCCGCTCGGGGAGTCCGTTCATCGAATTTCCCGATATTTTCCCCATTTCTCTCTAATATTTTTAATTTACGATAATGGTTGAGTATCTCGTTCATAATGCGAAGCCCCTTTCAGTTAACTAGGCGCTTGGCTAAGAGAGGAGGCGCAAGCGAGCTCTCCTCCGAGCGATGGTCTCTATGAGTTCCTCGAGCACGTCGAGTCGAGCCCTCGAGCGTTCGCCCTTGATTAGAGCCTCGAGATGTTCGCCGGCTCGGACTTCGACGACCTCGAGGCCGAGCACCTCTAGGGCCTCTCTGGCGTCATCTTCTTCGATCGGCGGCGGACATCCGACGCCACAGGGCCCCATGCGACACCTGGCGCAGGAGAGGCCGTGCGAGCTTACGCTGGCCGAGCACGAGGCCGGGTGCGCTCTCAGGTCCAGCTCCTCGGCTAGCCGCGCCGCTTTCGTCTTCAGCTCGGGCGCTCTGATCGGACTCAGGCCCGGCCCGGTCGGCCCGACTCTCCTCTCGACTTCGGCAGCGATCCTCGGAGCGGCTCTCAGCTTAGCGAGTATCTCGCCGTCGACTTGAAGGCTCCCGAGCACCACGTCTCTCACGCCTTTCTCCGAGCAGATCCTCATGATCTCGCGCAGCTCCTCGGAGGGGACCCCCGGCAGGAGAGGTCTCATGAAGAGGGCCGGCGAGAGTCCCGCCTCGGCCAGACGCCCGAGGAACTCGAGCCTCTCCATTGGCGGAGGGGCTCGAGGCTCTAGCACTCGAGCTAGCCTAAGCGAGATCACCGTCACGAGCACACTCGTTCTCGGCTCAGCGGATCTTCTGAGCTCCTCGAGCTCCTCGCCGCTTAGGACAGACTTCGTGGCCACTTGCACCGGATTACCGAGGACGTCGCGTATCGCTCTCAAGTAGGAGAGGGTCCTCGACGTCACGCGCTCGTCGAGAAACGGGTCGGTGACCGATCCGACTGCCAACAACGTGCCCTCAGGGCCCGGCAGGAAGTAAGGGTTCGCCAACAGAGCGAGCGCCAGCTCTTCTGGCATAAGGTCGCTCAACTCGACGTCCACCCTTGACGTCCTCCCCCATTTCAGGACGGAGGGAACGTAGCAGTAGAGGCACCCGCGCGTGCAGCCGATCGCCGGATGGATCGTGAGGCCGCACGGTCTCGGCCTTCTCCTGGCGTGAGGATCTGACTCCGCTCTCCTCAGCGAGGCCTCGTCTAACCTCGATGCCATAGCGTCTCTCAGCTTGACCTTCGCCGAGATCGCTCGCTCGAGCCTCTTCGCGAGAGAGCCCACGCTCTTCGCCCGGCTAGTGCCTGACTAGTCTTCGCGACCTCTCTTAATTTCCTCGCGAGCCTAGTCCGGAGGCTCTCTCTCGATCGTAGAATGGAGGGCTTAAGCGGCTCGTAGAGCAACTCCAGGGCTCTCTCCGTAGCGATAAGCAGCGCCTCGTCGAGCCGCTTGTACTCGAGCGAGAACTTCGCGAGGAGGTCTACGAGGACGACCTTTCCTCGATAATACATCGATAGGCGCGGCGAACGGAGAGAGGGCATCAGAGCCTCGGCCAACCACACGCTCGCCCTGGCCCGGACGATCCTGCCCAGGTCCTCGGGCATCCGCAGACTCTCGCTGCCCAGCGGGCCGTGCCTCTTGATCTTCACGCGAGCGAGCTTCGCTCGCCCCACCGGCAACGTAACGTGGCCCGCCGTGCTCGTCACGATCACCGTGGCCTTCAGCCCGAAGAGTTCGAGCTTCACCGCGAGGTGGTGGCCGCTGCGAAGTCTCGCTACTATGGGGACTCTGGGCCCGAGGATGGCCCACTCCTCGAGTAACCCCTTGCCGCTCAGAGCCCTCGCCACCCCGTATCCCGTGGGCCACCTCTCGTAGCCTATCATGGGCTGAAGGAACGTGAGCGCGACTCCGACTATTATGGCCCCCATGGCTATGAGCGGGCTACCGACGAGGCCAGCTACGATGAAGATGAGGGCTCCTATCGTCAACAGCAAGGCGGCGTTGACGTCCTCCCAGCGCTCCCCGCGCCTTCTGCTCAAGTCGTAGTTGGGAGGGGTGGCGAGAGGCGTCGGCTCTTCTCGAAGAGCTCTGCGCTCCTTCTCCTCCCTCCTGGGCTCCCCCGGGCTCCGGCGACGCAAGCTCAGCTTCTCTTTGAACTCCCACATGAGCGACAAAAAGTGCACCCGTTGTTCGCGCGAAATGTGGCAGGCGGCGCGTATAAAGTTCTGTCGAAGCGGAGCCCCGCGTGGAAACCCCGTTATAACAAGCTAAAATACTGGGTAGACAGACGCTTCACCGGTGAGCTCGGTGAGAGTCCTAGTGACGGGGGCGGCGGGCTTCGTTGGGTTGGAGCTGACTAAGGCCTTCCTAGAGGCCGGTCACGATGTCGTGGCCCTGGACAAGGTGGAGGGGGGCCTCGCCGGGCTCAAGCACCCGAGGCTCTCCGTGGTGCTTGGGGGAGTAGAAGAGCACGATGTCGTCAAGAGGGCTGTCGAGGGCGTGGACGTCGTCGTGCACTGCGCGTGGTCCTTCGCTCAGAGGGCCCTCGACGCGTTCAGAGTCGACTTGGCCGGCTACGCCAACGTCCTCGAGCTCTCCAGCGAGGCCGGCGTCAAGCACTTCATGTTCGCGGACAGCACCATAGCGTACGGGAGGCCTCTGTGGATCCCCGTCGACGAACAGCACCCCCTGATCCCCTACGCGTCTAGGGCTCCGCTGTACGCTCTGACGAGGGTGATCACGCTCGAGCTCAACGA
The DNA here is from genome assembly GCA_038878695.1 of Fervidicoccaceae archaeon. Taxonomy (NCBI): domain Archaea; kingdom Thermoproteati; phylum Thermoproteota; class Thermoprotei; order Fervidicoccales; family Fervidicoccaceae; species Fervidicoccaceae archaeon. The sequence goes on along the minus strand of JAVZVD010000003.1, from coordinate 150,092 downwards.
GCTCTTCAGGAGGACCAAGGGCCTCAACTACACCATTTTCAGATTCTGGTGGGCCTTCAGCGACGAGAGGATACCCGGCAGGACCCTGCGAAGGCTCATAGATCGAGCGCTGAGCGGCGAGGAGATCGAGGTCCCGAGCGGAGCCGGCGGGAGCGTGGTCTACACCGGGGACCTCGCCAAGTTCCTCCTGGCGGCGGCCCTCAACGAGAGAGTTTTCAACGAGGTGATCAACGTGGCCAGCTTCTACGTGACTTGGGAGGAGCTGGTCAAGAAGCTGATAGAGCTGGCTGGCTCTCCCTCTAGGGTGAAGCTCGTCCCAGAGGAGGAGTGGAGAGGAGAGGCCTTCTTGACGGGCCGATGGCTCCTCGACACGACGAGAGCGAGAAAGCTCCTCGGCGTGGCCGTAGACGAGGAGGCCAGGCGCGCCAAGTTCTTTGAGGTGCTGAGCAGTATGGTCTCGACTAGGAAGAGCGAGCTCGCCTCCGGCCGGGCCTAGGCGCGCCCGCTCCCCGCGCAGCGCGGACTGCAAGTTTTTTAGTTCCGTCGCAGATCCCTCGCGCCGGGGCGGGGGTGCCCGAGCCAGGACAAAGGGGCGGGACTGAGGCTCCCGTGGCGAAGGCCTGCGTGGGTTCGAATCCCACCCCCCGCACCAGCGAGTTCTCGGGGCCTTCGAGAAAATCGCCGCGTCGTTAATAGGGCGGGACGCCGCAGTAGAGAGTCGAGGGTCATGGGGGCGATCGGGGCTCTCGTCGAAGAGGGGCTCAAGAGGGGCTCCGGCTGGGCCGAGCCGGCTCTACTGGTCAGGTTCGGCGAGATCGCGGTCAAGGGCTCCTACTCTCGGAGGAAGATGCAGAGGCTCCTCCTCGATAACCTCGAGAGGGCTCTCGACGCGAGAGGCGTCTCCAGAGCAGGGATCAGGATCGAAGAGGGCAGGATCATCGTCTCGAGGCCTGAGCCCATGGAGAGGGCCGTCGAGGCGGCGACCAGAGTCTTCGGCGTCGTGAGCGCGAGCCCCTGCCTCGTCTTCGAGGCCTCGAGCTTGGAGGAGATCGCCGAGAAGAGCGTCGAGCTGTTGGGGAGCTCGTTCGTCGGCAAGAAGATCAAGGTGGAGGCCAGGAGAGTGGGGCGGCACGACTTCACCAGCCTCGACGTGGCCAGGAGGCTGGGCTCGGCGATGCTAGAGAGGGGGGCCTCCGGCGTGGATCTGGAGAGGCCCGAGTACACCGTGCGCGTCGAGGTGCGGGGCAAGAGGGTCTTCCTCTACGACTCCGTCGCGGAGGGGCCCGGCGGCCTCCCCCTCGGGAGCGAGGGCAGAGTCCTCGCGCTGATATCGGGGGGATTCGACAGCGCCGTGGCGGCCTGGATGATGATGAAGAGGGGGGCGAGAGCGGACTTCGCGTTCTTCAACATAGGGGGCGAGGAGCACGCCAAAGTGGCGAGGGAGGTCGCGTGTTATCTCGCGAGAGAGTGGTCCTTCGGCCACGAGCCGAGGCTGCTCGAGGTGGAGCTGCGCTGGATGCTCCCCCTGCTCGAGTTAAAGTTCCCCGAGGGCTTCAGGCACGTGGCCCTCAAGATCGCGATGTACGTTGGAGCCGAGGCTCTGGCTAAGAAATACGGGGCCAGGGCCCTCGTCACCGGCGAGAGCCTCGCCCAGGTCTCCAGCCAGACCCTCCACAACCTCGTCGTGACGGAGGAGTACGTCGAGGTCCCGGTCCTGAGACCCCTCATCGGCATGGATAAGGAGGAGATAATACGGCTGGCGAAGAGGATAGGCACGCACGACATAAGCGTCAAGAGCAGGGAGTTCTGCGCTTTGGCCTCGCCGAGGGCGTCGACGAGCGTCGACCGCGATAAGCTAGCCTCGCTGATGGCTGAGCACGCCCCCAAGGACGTGATCGTCGAGAGGGCTCTGAGCTACCACAGAGAGCTCAGGCTCCCGAGAGACTGCGCGGAGCCCCCCGGGCCGGCGAGCTCAGCTTAATTTCGCGCGGATCGGCCTACTATGCTCACCCGATGGGCCCGTGGCCTAGCCTGGATAAGGCGCCGGCCTCCGGAGCCGGAGACCCCGGGTTCGAATCCCGGCGGGCCCGCTTCTCGTCCTCCGCCTCGAACGCGTCGAGCGTTTGCGCTCGAACGCGGGAGCCTCGGCGCGTCGTTGAGGCCCTCTATAGCTCGAGCGTCGTTGTTCTGGGCCTCCGAGCTCGCGATCTCCACCTGAGCTCCCGGCGCCTTGGGCTTCTATCCGCGTACGTGAGTCGCGACAATTCGTGGGCCAATGATCGAGGCCCGCCCCGCCGCGGAGACGCGTGTCGAGCGCGGCCTTAGCGCGTTCTCTCGCTTCCGCTTCTATTTCTCTCGATCTCCTCGGCCGCGCGCTTTGTCCCCGCGCTCCAGCTTCTCGCAGCTCTTCTCGGGCTCTAAATGCACCGTAGCCTCCCATCCTATTTTTTCTTTTATAGCTCTCTCTATCTTGTCGGCGATGCTGTGGGCCTCCTCGAGCGGCATGTCGCTCGGCATCTTCACGTGGAGCGTGATCTCAACGTGAGACCCGTACCTGTGGACTTTAATCTCGTGCGGCTCTCTCGCGCTCGGCGAGCAGGTCTCGACGATCTCTCTCAGGCGCTCCATCTCCTCCCTCGTCGCGCCGAGCCCCAGTAGCTCGTCCGCGGAGCTCCGGGCCAGCTTGAGCGACACGCGGAGGATCAGCGACGAGAGGATCAAGCCGAGGATGGGGTCTATCCACCACGCTTTCAACGATAAGAGCAGGCCCGCCAGGACGACGAGAGACGTGAAGACTTCGCTTCTATGATGCCACGCCTCGGCCACGAGAGGCGCGGCCTCCGCCTCTCTCCCCAAGCGCTCGGACCATCTAGCTAACAGCTCCTTAGAGGCTGCCGTCGCTATTAGAACGACGACGGCCGAGGCTCCGAAGAGGGGGGCTGCTCTCGCCAGGAGCTTCCCCACGCTCTCTCGGATTACCTCGACGCAACCAAAGATCAACAGCATCGCTAGAGCGAGGGCCATCACCTGCTCGGCTCGCCAGTGACCGAAGGGGTGCCTCTCGTCTGCCGGCCTCGAGGCCAGCCTATAGCCCAATAGTATACCGACCGAGATGAAGGCGTCGGCCGCCGTGTGGAGAGCCAAGCCAACGAGCGCGGCCGAACCGTAGAGGAGGCCCACGTAAAACTGCGCCAAGCCCAGTGCGGCGCTCACAAGTACTGCCGGGATGGCCTGCAGAAGCGCCGCTCTTCTCTTGTCGAGCCTCTTCATCATTGGGCTCCTCGGCTGCTTCCGGCTCCTCGGCGGCTCACGGTCTCGAGAGAAGAGGGCAGCAGAGTCCTCAGCGAGGCCCGGCTCTTTATCCTAGATTTGGAAGACGCGGCGAGGAGCTCCCCTCTCCCTAGGTTCTCAACTAAGGAGCTCCGACCCCCCGAGCCCGTCGAGATCGGCTCTCCTACACTCTCTCCCCGCTTCCTCCGACGATTTCGTGAGCCCGCACGAACGATGGAGCAGACCGAGCTCGAAGCCGAAGCGCGCAAAGCCCCTCTTCTCGCGCGCTCGCTCCCCCGGAGGTCTCCTCCTTTAAGGATTGCGACGCGTTCCCAAGCTCTCTTTTTTAAAATACTTTGTGCGAAGTGCAGCCAGATCGAGCATGGGCTCGACCGTTGAGCTGCGAGGCGTCTGGAAGATCTATAGGTCCGGGAGGTCAGAGTACGCCGCGCTGAGGGGAGTGGACCTCGACGTAGAAAGAGGGGAATTCTTAGCCGTTGTGGGGCCGAGCGGCAGCGGTAAGTCAACGCTCTTACACATAATCGGAGGTCTCGATAGACCTACGAGAGGCGTAGTCAGGGTCGACGGGCTAGACCTGGCCAAGCTCTCTCCTCGAGAGCTGGCCCGCTATAGGAACGAGAAGGTCGGCTTCGTCTTCCAGATGTTCAATCTCCTGCCCTATCTCGGAGCGCTCGAAAACGTCGCGTTACCGCTCATAATACGAGGAGTGAGGCCCAGCGAGGCCAAAGAAAGAGCCCTGGTCGCCTTAGAGGCCGTAGGCTTGAGGGATAAGGCGCGAAAGAAGCCGGCCGAGCTGAGCGGTGGAGAGCAACAGAGGGTCGCCATAGCGAGGGCCCTCGCGGCGGGGCCCTCCCTGCTGCTGGCCGACGAGCCCACGGGAAATCTGGATAGCGCCTCGGCCGAATCCGTGGTCGGACTCTTCGAGGAGCTGAGCAGAGAAGGAGTCACGGTGGTGATGGTCACTCACAACCTCGAGCTAGCGGCTAAATGCGATAGAGTCGCGAGGTTGAAGGACGGGGTAGTCGTCGAGGTGATTGGGGGGGACGCGGACTGAAGAGGATCGCTCTGCTATCGCTCATCGTTCTCCTGGCGATCTCCTCTTCGCTCGCGAGCGTGATGACGGGGAGCTCGTCGCCCTTCGAGGTCGAGAGAGTCTCGTGGATGTTGGGCTCCTCAGAGGTTAGCGAGGCGGCCCCGGGCGACGAGCTCGCCCTCGTCGTCGTGGTGAGATATGTTGGCGCCTCTAAGCTAGGGAAGCTGAGCTTCGAGCTTCTACTCCCAGACGGATTCAGCGCCGTGGGTCGCGGGAGGTCCTACCAGGTCGAGGTCCTGAGGGGGGTCGTGGTCGAGTACGGGGCTAAGTTCAACCTGAGCGCGCCCATTTACATCTCGCGCGAGCTGAGGCCCGGTACCTACGAAGCGACTCTGATCGCGCGCTACCAGACTTTTGCGTCGGTAGGAGAGGAGACCTGCGCTCTCGAGATCGCCCTCGAGGTGACGGGGAGGCCCTCGCTCGTTGCTCGACCTCTAACGCAGCAGATCGAGCCAGGAGTGGGCGCGGTAGTCATCGAGGTGACCAACGTGGGCTCCGCCGACGCTAAGGAGGTGGCCTTAAGGCTCAGGCCTCAGTCGCCCGGGGTTACTGTGCTTCAGGACGTCGCGTACGTCGGCGCGCTCTCCACATCGGAGAGGAAGGCCGTCGAGGTCCCGGTGGAGGTCTCGAGCGCGCAGGTCGGTTCCATGCTGACGCTAGCGATAGATGTCAGCTATCGAGGGCCGAGGAGCGTCGGCTATTCCTCGACCTCGGCGTCTACGCTGCGCGTCTCTCAGCCCTCTCAGCGCTTGCTCGTGCAACTCGACTCGACGCAGGTAGAGGCTGGCGTCTCCTCGACGGTGAGGCTGAGAATACTCAACGCGGGGCCCGGGCCCATCTCGGGCACGAAAGCGGTAGTGCAAGCTCTCCCGCCGCTCTCGCTATGCAACGAAAAGGCTCTCTACGAGATCGGGGACTTGAGCGAGGGCTCGTCGACCGAGATCGCGCTCGAGCTATGCGCCCCGCCGTCGAGCTACGACTCGAGCTCGCAGCTACAGGTCGAGCTGCGCTTCACAGACTCGCGCGGAGCTCAGAGGACCGAGACCCTCCAGCTCCCCCTGAGAGTGACCGCAACGCCTCCGCAGACGTCTCGAGTGCTCATCGAGGTGCGAGAGCGAGAGCTGAGTTGTTCGGGGCTCCGCTCGGTGGAGCTCGAAGTGACGAACTTGCTCGATTACGTCATGGGGGACGCGAGCTTAACCCTAGCGGCTCAGGGGCTCGCCCTGCTCAACGCCACTCCGATCAAGCTCGGAGAGCTCGAGCCGGGCGACAAGCGCCCTCTCGCGATCGGAGTCCAGGTCCCCGCCTGTTCTTCGACGTCGGTCGCTGCGCTGAGCGCTAGGCTAGACTGGAGAACTCCTTGGGGGACCTCGGCCAGCCACTCGCAAACGCTCCCTCTGACGCTGACCCCGGGGACTCCGACGGTCTCTCTCAATGTAACTGCGAGCCGACTCGAGCTCTGGCCTCTCCAAACAGGCAACGTGACGATCGAGGTGAGCAACGCGGGGTCTGCCTCTCTCAAGAGCGTTTGCGTTGCCCTCCAAGTCGCGAGCCCGCTGATCGCTTCGTCGGATAGACAGATCTGCTGGAACGAGCTCGAGCCGGGAGAGGCTGCGACGGCGTTCTTCGAGGTGATAGCCCCTCAGCTTCCCGGAACTTATTGGGCCACAGCTCTCGCGACATACGTTGATCGAGATGGCCAGGGCTCTCAGCTCAGGCGCGCGGTCGAGGTGAAGGTCAAGGAGCCTAAGCTCTCGGACTTCGTATCGGTGAGACCCGATAGGCTCCTCTCCCCCGGCGAGCGCGTCGTTGAGATGACGATTGAGAACACGTTGAGCTTTCCGATGCTCGACGCGAGCCTGGACGTAAAGCTCCAGGGCGCGAGCCTGCTCAACGCCACTCCGATCAAGCTCGGAGAGCTCGAGCCGGGGGAGATGAGGGAGCTCGTTCTCGCGGTCTTAGTCCCGAGCTACTCGCTCAGATCCTCCGGCTTCCTCTCGGTTACGCTCTCCTGGACCAGCCCGTGGGGGGCGGACTTCGCTCACGTAGCCACGATCCCCTTGGTCTTTGAGCCGGAGCCTCCATCCGCCGGGCTCCTCGTAGACTTAATCGCGAGCCACTTCACGATAGGAGCGCGCGAATCAGCGCAGTTGGTCCTGAAGAACGCCGGGACCTCCCCTCTGCTCGACGTGATCGTGAGCGTTGACGCTGGGCAGGGGGCCAGGATCGTGGGAGAAGCGTCATGGATCGTCAAGCTCCTGGAGGTCGGGGAGAGCGTCGTCCTACCTCTCGAGGTCTACACGCCTCCGAGCACGACGTCGCAGCTCCTCTCCGTGACCGTGACGACGCAATATAAGGAGCTCGGGAGCGGTCGTGTCCTGTCATCGAGCAGAAGCTTCCAGGTACCCCTCCGAGGACTAGTCGAGCTGCGCGCGCTCGACGTCTCCGTGCTACCCGAGGCCCCGTCGCCCGGTCAGCTGTTCTCCGTGGTAGTGACCCTAGTCAACACAGGGACGTCGAGCGCGCACTCGGTCATCGTATCGCCCAGAGTCGAGGGGCTCCCCCTGAGACTGGTGGGCTCGTCCTCGGTCTTCCTCGGGGACGTGGATCCCAACAGGCCAACCACGCTGACGCTGAACTTCGTGGTGCTCAACGCGACCGATATACTCGTCATACCAATCAAGCTCAGTTACTATGATAACCTGCGGAACCCTCTCGAGAGCTACGTCAACGTAACGGTGAAGACGTCGCACCAGAACCAGACCGGAGCGTACGCATTGAACGTCGCGAGGGGCTCGACCGCGCAAACGGCCCCCTGGGCGAGGCTCGCTCTCTTCGCGGTCGGCCTCGCCGCTGGGGTGGCCATCGTCTTCGCGTGGAAGAGGCTGAGGGGCGAGGTCGGGTCTTGAGAGCGCGCGATCTCGTCGGGCTCTCCTGGAGGCAACTGCGCGAGAGGAGGCTCAGATCGATCTTGACCGTGCTAGCCGTCTCCGTCGGTGTAGTGATGATCATAGCGCTCTCGTCGATAACGGGCGGAATAGCGCGAGAGGTCGAGAAGCGCCTCATCGCCTTGGGCCCGGAGACCGTGATAGTGTCGCAGCGGGGAAGTTCTCTGCTCACGGACGCGGACGTGGCCGTGGTGAAGAGCGTCCCTCGCGTGAAGAGCGTGATCCCGCTCAGGACCCTCGTCGCCCAGGCCCCGTGGAAAGACTCCGCTCTCACGATCGTTGGGATCTCGCCCGGCGATCTAGCTAAGCTGCTGGGAGAGCTCAAGCTGGCCGAGGGCTCGCTCTATCTAGATGCCCCCGCTCCCCTCGCCGTTGCGGGGTCCAACGCGCTCATAGACGATAGAAGCGGCCAGAGGGCGTTTTCCACAAATCAGCCGGTCTCTCTCAATGTAGGAGGAAGGATCGTCGTGCTCAATGTAGTCGGAGTGCTCGAGCCTTATGGTTCGTTCTTAGGCGGGATCCCCGTGGACGACGCCATATTCGTGTCGGCGTCCTACGCCGAGACCGTAGCTAGAGGGGCTGGGTACAACATGCTGATCGTGAAGGCCGAGAGCGTTGACTCCGTTGATGAGGTGGCCGAGAGCCTGAGCGTTATTCTGCGGGGAAGAGCCAGCGTCACTTCGCTCCGACAGATGGTCTCCCAGGTCGGCCAAGTCATGGGATACATATCGATGCTCCTCATCGGGATAGCCTCCACGTCCTTCGTGGCAGCTGGGCTCGGAACCCTAAACATCATGATGGTCTCGGTCCTGGAGCGGACGAGAGAGATAGGAGTGCTCAAGGCGCTCGGGATGAGAGACGGGGACGTCATGATGTTATTCGTCTCCCAGGGGCTGATCATAGGATTGCTGGGCTTCGCCGTTGGGCTCCCATCGGGCGTGGCCGCTGCTCACTTGATAATAAGGGGGCTCGGGTCGCTGCTCGGAGCGGGATTCGGGGGCTCTCCGCGGCCCGGAGGCGCGTCGCAGTTCGCTCTCAGCGTGAGCCCGGCGTTCGACCCGATCTACGTGACGCTCGCGGCGATCGCTTCGATCCTCGTCACCGCCATAGCCAGCATATACCCGTCCTGGAGAGCGGCTAGGCTGGACCCCGTGAGGGCCCTGAGGTACGAGTGAGCGGGCGCGGGTGCGGATGGGAGAGAGCCGGCGGAGCGAGAGCGGGCGAGGCCGAGGACTCGCGGGTCGGGCCGTCGGCTTAGACCTCCTACCTCTGGACGTGCTCAGACCTCACGAGAGAGTCTCGGAGGAGCGGGTCGCGCTCGTCATGGAGGAGATCTCGAGGACTCGGGCCCTCGCCGCCCCGATCCTCGTCGACAGCAAGACCTTGGTCGTGTTGGACGGCCACCACAGACTCGAGGCTCTTAAGAGGCTCGGGGCCAGATACGCGCCTGTCCTGCTGGTCGACTACGACTGCGACCTGGTCGAGGTCGCGGCGTGGAGGGAGGGCGAAATCGTGACGAAAGAGCTCGTGAGGAGGGCCGGCCTCACCGGCGAGCTCCTGCCACCTCGCACTAGCAGACACGTCCTCAAGTTCGAGCCCCCGAGGCGCGTTTTCTCGCTGGAGGAGCTTCTCTGAGGCGCGGGCGCTGGCTGCTCAGTAGAACCTCACGACGTAAGCCGTGAGCGCTATGAGGAGGAGCCCCCCGATCACCGATATCTCCCTCGAGCGAGACGAGAGGGCCCTCCTGAGCCCGGGGGTCGAGAGCCCCGCGCAGACCGCCGCCAGCACGGCGAGGAGAGGGGAGATGAAGACGAAGTCGTAGAGGAAGAGCAGCGGGGCGGCCCGAGCCGCGGGGAGCCCGGATATCAGGCCCAGGAAGATCACGTACGGGCCCGCGCTGCAGGGGAGCAGAGTGAGCGAGATCGCGAGGCCCAGCGCGAAGGAGGCCGCCGCGCTCGTCGAGGCCCTCGAGAGCAGGCCGCTCAGGCGCGCGAGCAGCGACGAGGAGGGACCGATGCGGGGGAATTCTATGCACTCCCCCGGGCACGACCGCCCGCTCAGCCCCCTGTAGACGCTCCAAGCGCCGAGCGAGAACCCCACGACCGCGAGGGCGGCCTTCGGGACCGGGGGCAGGAGGGCGACCAGCCCTAGCCCCAGCAGCGCGTAGCCTAAGGCGACGGCCGACGCGAAGCTGAGGCCGGCGAGCAGAGCCCTGCCGACGCTCGCTCGAGCGAGCGGATCGACCGATCCCGCCAGCGAGGCCGCGACCAACATGGACGCGTAGATGTAGAAGACGCACGGATTTATCGAATCGACGAGAGCCAGAGACACCGCGGCCCGCGCCAGGTCGTGCAAACCATCAGCCCTGCTCACGCGAGCTTCTCTCGAACGCTCTCGACCATCGACTCCATGCTCAGCGGCTTATCAAGTCTCTCGTCCAACTTTATCTCCGCGATCACCCTCAATACGCCTTCGCACCTCTTGACCTCCTCGATCGCCTCCGCGATGGTCTCCAGCGCCTCGCGCACGCTCGCCGCCTCGAATATCGTCGAGGCCGGAGTCACCATGTACTTGTGGCCGCGCTTCTTGACGACCTCGACCGCCCTGGCCACGATGTTAGACACGCTGGGGCCGCCGGCGATCGGGACAACGTAAAACATCGCTATCACCGCCAAGCTCTCACCCAAAATAGCGTTTCTTGAGTGGCTAGAATTAAGCTAAGCTCTATATTTTTCGCCGACCCCTCGAACGAGGAGGAGACCCTCGCTGCTCTATCTGAAGCGAGATAGGATCGATGTAGTAGCTCGAGCCGTAGCCGAGCTAGGGCGCGGAGCTCTGCTGGCTCTCGAGAGAGGCGACCCCCAATTCGAGGCCATCTCGAGGCTCGCGGCCTCCTCAAGGGACCCCGGCCTTTTCGTCGCCATGGTCGTGGCGAACGCTCTCGTTAGCTACAAGCTCACGAGCCGAGGCGAGGAGTTCTGGGCCGAGTTCTCGCTGGCCGCCTCTTCCTCGGATGCTAGCTCTGTCGCGGAGTTCTTCGAGCGCTTTCTGCGCGAATCCAGGGCGAACAGGGCGTTGCTCGAGCAAAAGCTGAGTAGAGTGAGGGCCTTCGAGAGCTCTTCTCTCTCCGCGCTCCTCAGGGCTAGGTGGCCCGAGATCCTGTCATCGGAGGAGGGGCTCAGGGTGCTGTGGCTCAAGCTGAGCCAGCTCTTCGGCCCATCGAAGACTTCGGCGTTCGCCGTCAAAATGGCGTACTACGCGGCGAGAGCCCTTGGCCTCGAGCCCGATCCCCCGCGCGAAGTCCCCGTCCCCGTGGACCTCAGAGTCGCGTTAGTCACCGCAACGAGCGGCCTAGTGGCGGGGCGCCACTGGAGAGAGGTCTGGAGAGAGCTCCGCGGGGGGAAGAGAGAGCTCGCTTCGAGGGCGTGGGTCGCCGTGGCGGAGCGCGCCGCGATCCCCCCGCTCAACCTCGACGCGCTGCTCTGGCTCTCCGCCGACGCCGTGAGGGCTTCGGGCTTCGAGTGTCGAGCCTCCAGGACCTCGATCGAGGCGAGGCTGCTCGGGCTCGCCGGAGCGTCCGGGGGGGCCGTGGCGAGAGAGCTGACGCTCTCCCTATGCGGTGGAGATCAGTGAGATTTCAGAGCAGCGAGAGGGAGCAGGACCACGAGCTCGGCCGCGAGTCCCCCGGTCAACAGAGCTAGGGCGGCTCTAGCTCTATCCATGCCTAACACTGAGGCCGCGATAGCGCCGGACCACAGCCCGGTGAGAGGTAGAGGCAGCGCGACGAAGAGGGCGAGGCCCAGCGGCCCGTACCTATTGACGTAGGGCGAGATCCTCCTCCTCGTCGACTCAACGTACTTCTCGTAGAGCCTCCCGATCGGGTTGAGACGCTTCCTCCTCAGAATCGCTCTCTCGAGCCTATCCAAGGAGACGGGCAGCGCGAGCGCTAGCACGGCCGTCCCGAGACTAGCGAGTAGGAGGGCCGCCGCCGGCTCGAGGCCCATGGCCAGCGCCGTCAGCACGGCGTATCTCCCCTCGAATCCCGGCGCCAGCGAGAGCAGGAGAATAGCCATAGCTCTATCCGGGCTGACCACCGCGCCTCCCCCGCACCCTCTCCCCCAACGCTAGCTCGGAGACCTTGGAGCCCCAATAACCCACTAGCAAGCCCGCGAGCACGTCGCTCGCCCAGTGAGCTCCGAGGAGAATCCTCGAGAGAGCTACGCAGGCGGCATAGATCCAGAGAGGCCACCTAAGCTCTGGCCGCTTCCTCGCCGCGTAGTACGCCAAGACGGCCGCTCTCGACGAGTGACCCGATGGAAAGGCGTAGTGCCCGGCGAGAACGGCGAGGGGCGTCGCTTCAGAGTGCTCGGCTCCCGGCCTGGGGACTCCGGCCGCGACCTTCAACGCAGCCACGAGAGCCGTCGTAATGAGCATGGCCAGCGCGAACTCCAGCGCCTCCGCGCGCCCTCGGCTCCTCCTCCGAGCCAGGATCAACGCCGCCGCCACGTAGGCCGCCGCCGCGTAGATCGAGGCAGTCTCGCTCAAAGCGATCAGCGGGAGCGAGGAGCTGCGCGGAGTCAATTCGTAGACCATCTCGTCGATGGGAGCGTAGACCCCGGCTCGCGCGAGGGCGGTCAGAACTGCCACGAGCGCTCCCAGCGCGAGCGCGCCGAGGACCGCGCGGGGCTCCTCGCGCGACATGAGCCTCTCGACTCCTCGCGAGCTAGATTTGTTGCGACCTAGCGTCCAGGTCAATGAGCGTCAGCACCTTGAAATCACTCGACGTCCTGAGCCCCTCTCTCTCCTCCAGCTCGTCCACTAAGCGCTTTAATCTGATCCTAGAGCCCACGACTACGAAGAGCCCGCAGAGCTCGGCGTGAGCGCCGGCCAAGAGCCCGAGGGTGGCCGCTATGGACGGTTCATCGCGAGCGCAGAAGGCCACGAGTAGAGCCCTCGAGCCCCTCCCCAAGCATTTTGCCGGGAGAGCCAGGGCGTGGACGTGGTGCTCGCCCTCGCTGTAAGCCGCGTAGAGGCTCTCCTCCGAGTATCGCTCGCGAGAGGCTAAGCAGAGCGTCGCTCTGAGGCGGCTCGAGATGACCGAGGCGAAGGCGCTCGAATAACTCTCCGGCGCCGAGACCACCGTCTCGATCCTCGAGGCTCCGAGGGCTTCTACCACTTTATGCGCCGAGAGCTCGATTATGCCCGGGTTGCTCGCGAGGACCCACAGCTCTCTCTCGTTGAGATTCAAGCGCGCGACCGCGCTCTCCAGGAGACCGCTTTCGCGTATCTTAACGAGCAGTCTGCGGGCGGTCTCGCGCTCGGGCACAGATCTCAGCGTCGCGTATCTCCAGAGCACTTGAGAGGGGATCCCGAGCGTCTCCTCGAGCTCGCGGAAAGAGTAGAAGTAGTTGAGGAGCCTCACGAGATCGACGAGGAGATGCCGTGAGCCTCTGTCCGCGTGTCCTTGCTTCATCGAAGAACCACTCTGACCCCCGACCTGCTCGGGCACCTACGAGACCTCCTCGAATCAGTTTAAAGTTATTTCGTTAATGATCTCGCGCCAATTCGTTAACCTCGCGTTGACTTTCTCATCTCACGCCGTGATGCTATTCGGAGCGGCCGGGCCGCCTTATGCCGCTTCGCTTTCTTCTCTCTCGCGTCAACGCACGTATTTATCGATGCCGCCGGAATACCGCTAAGCGGGAAGCACCATGAGCAAGAAGAAGGAGAAGAAGGAGGAGAAGAAGGAGGAGAAGAAGTAGAGCGACTTTCGAGGCTCCCGAAATGCTTGACTCTTACGCTTTTTATCGCTTCTCTCCCCCCTCCGCTTCGCTAATGATTCTCTGAGATCCGGCGGCTCTAGCTCGCGAGGGCTCAAGAAGCGTATCTAAGTAGCTCGCCCACGAGCTCGCCGAAGTCCACGGAGGCCACGGCTAGGTATTTGTCGGAGGCGCCGTAGTACACGTAGAGTCTGCCGTCGAGGATAACGTGACCGCAGGAGAACACTATGTCGCCTCCGTCTCTTTCGTACCACTCTCTCGGCTCTAGCAGAGGATACGGGAGCCTCGCCAACACGGTGGTCGGGTCCTCCCTATCCAAGAGGGCCGCGCCGAGCCTGTAGGCCCCATCGTAGGCGCTCCTCGCGTGATATATCATGACCCAGCCCTCGCTCGTCTCAACCGGCACGCCGGCCAGGCCGACCTTGTCGCTGTCCCAGGACCTCGGCCTGGGCCTCATCACCTCGTATCCTCTGACCCAATAGCCCTCGAAGTCTAGGCTCTCGACGAAGTCCACCCAGATGCTCGGGAAGAATCTGTGTATCACCACGTATCTACCTTGAATCCTCTTGGGGAGGAGGCAGGCGTTCTTGTCCCACACGCCCGGCGGGCTCACGAGGATCGGCTTAGTCCACGCCGACCACCTCCTCTCGAGGAACTCGCCGACGCGTATCGAGGTCAGGGCCACCCTGACGTAATCGAACGCGTCGCTGACGGCCGTGTACAACATGTAGATCGTGTCGTCCAAGATCGTGAGTCGCGGATCTTCGCAGCCCACCGGGCCGGGGCCGCCGAGCACCCTCGACTCGAACTCCTCTCTCGGCGCGTAGATAGGCTCGTCGAGGTTCTCCTCTATCGAGACGCCGTCGCTCGTCACCGCGAGACCTATGGTCGACGTGAGGTCCGCGGATTGCGCCCTGTACAATATATATATCTTGCCTCGAAGCATCAACGCCCCGGCGTTGAAGACGGCGCTGCTCCTGAACCGCCTCGCGGGGTCGGGCGACAGCAGGGGATTCGATTTGTGCCTCTGGAGCTTAACCGGCGCGCCCAACTCTACACTCCCTCAATAGATAGTCCAGGAGCCGCGCGAGCTCTACGCGAGCGAGCGCGACGTACTTGTCGGCGGCCCCGTAGTAGACCCAGACCTCGTCGCCCACCAGCAGAGCTCCCGAGGGGAAGGCGATCCCCCTCGGGTAGGCGTTCTGCGTGAGCTCGTACTCCAGCTCGGGCCTCAGCAGAGGCCTAGTCGAGAGAGCCACGAGCTCGCTCGGGTCATCCGCTCTGAGCAGCGCGGCGGTGATGCTGAACTCGACGAAGTGCCCCTTCTCGTAGAGTATATCCGGGAGGAAGAGGAGCCAGTGGTCGTCGACCTCGAGCGGAGGGGTCCCCAATTCGACGAAGGGTTTCTCGCTCGTCCCCCTCAGCAGCGCCTTAGCCTCGCTCAGAGCGCCTCTCCAAAATTCCTCCTCTAGCAGGTCCCTCACGTCGTCGAACGCGACGAGCACTACGCTGGAGGGGGGTCTATCGGGGTTCAGGGTCAGAGCCATCAAGTAGCGGCCCTCGTATTTTCTCGGGAAGACGAAGCCGGCTTTGGAGTTGTAGGGGCAAATCACGCCGACTTTCGTGCACTTGACCAGGTCCTCGGAGAGGGCCAGGGCGAGCCTCACGGACTCAGGCCTCGGGGGCCACCTGCTGACGGCCGTGTACGTGATGAAATAGGTCGAGCCGACTCGAGTCACCCTGGGGTCCTCCGTGGCGTAGGCCTCCCAGGGCCGCTCGGGCCCGATGAAAAGCCCCCTCCGCTCGAAGCTCACGCCGTCCGAGCTCTCCGCTCTCATTATCGTCGATATCTTGATATGCTCCTCGGGGGATCTTTGCAGAGGCCTCGATAGAGCGCGGTACAGCATCACCACCTTCTCGCCGCGCTTGATCACCGTCGGATTGAACACCGCCTCTCCCTCGAGCCAGAAATCCGCGCGCGGCGTCAGGATCGGGTTGCCCGCGTGCCTCCTCAGCTTAAGCAAGAGCGAGTCCTCCGGTCGATCGACTGAGAGCTCCCGAGCTAAAAGCGCGAGGGCTCGCCGGGAGGCCCTCAGAGCTCCCTCGACAGCTCGTCCCTCAGCGGGCCCAGGTCTAGCTCCCCGAGAGCCACGAAGTAGTCCGAGGCGCCGTAGTAAATGAGGAGCTTCTCTCCCTCGAGCAGAGAGCCCGTGGGATAAATCACGTTGGGAGTCACGGGCTCGTGGAGCTCGTACCAGGCCTCCGGCTCGGCGACGGGCTCGGGCGATCTGTACAGCACCCTCGACGGGTCCTCTCCGTCGAGTACCATGACGCCGATCTTGTATCTGTAGCCGTCGCTCTCGGCGAAGTCCCTCGGGCTCAGGCCCTCGCTGTAGTAGTAGTCGTCCCACCCGGTCACGCCGTAGTACGTCGCCAGGAAGTAGGGGCCCCACTCGACGACGCTGCCCACGCCTATCTTCCTGCTGTCCCACGACGGAGGCCTCGTTCTTATGGCGGGGTAACCCCATAGGTACCTCCTCGTCAGCTCCGAGACGTCGTCGACGTAGTCGAGCCACACGTGCGGGAATATCCTGTGGAAGAACGCGATCTTGCCCCTCACTCTCCTCGGCAGCATCACGACGCTCTTGTCAGGTATGCTGGGGTGCGTGACCGGGATCGGCTTGGCCCACATGTCCCACCTCTCGTTGAGAAAGTCTACGACGTCTATCCACGTGAGGGCGCCGCGGGGAGGGTCCACCCCGTTGAAGGCCACGTACGTCAGGTAAATCCTATTATTCATCAGCGCGATCCTCGGGTCCTCCACTCCGAAGCAGCTCGCCCCCGAGACGTGTCTGAAGCTCGCCACCCTGGAGCAGAAGTCCTTGCCGCGCAGCTCTCCCAGAGCCTCCGGGTGCGTCTCGAATCTGGCTCTCGGCACGTAGACGGGCTGGGGCATTCTATCGAGGAATTCGTAGCCGTCCCTCGATACGGCCAGGCCCAGAGTCGAGACGCAATTCCTCGAGACCTGTCTATACACCATGTAGATTTTGCCGCCGTATCTGAAGACCGCCGGGTTGAACGTCCCCCCGGCTTCCCAGAAGCAGCCGGGCCTGGGCGCGAGCACGGGATTGCCCTCGTATCTGCGCATGAGCGGGCAGGGGGCCACGACCGGCTCCTTATCAGGCCTCCTCGCGAACGGATTAAAAGCGTTCCACGCGGAAGCCGCCCCCGGCCGGCTCTTCGCGAGGCTTTGAGCACGAATCTTCAAATACGAACGAAGATAATAGATCGACGGCGCGGGCCGCGAGAGCCCTCGGTCCGATTTCCCGCTGGCTCGCCGAGAGGAGGGGGCCCGTGGCCTAGCCAGGATAAGGCGCCGGCCTTCGGAGCCGGAGACCCCGGGTTCGAATCCCGGCGGGCCCGCTGGTCTTTCGATCGCTTTCGCGGACCGGGGGGCTCTCGCGAGAGCGAGAGCCGAGCGCGCTCTCGGTCTTTTCTACTTGCTCCGCTTGGCGAAGAGCGAGGCGAGGTCTACGGCGCTGCTCCAATCCCCCGAATCCCTGCTCGGCCTCTTTTGACTCGAAGAGGTCTAGAGCCCGTCTCATGATTAAGTTAATAAAGTTAACAATCTATATAACGTCATGACTACTATTAATAGCCCGAAGAGCTTCCTTAACGTAGTGCTTAATATGTACTTAGATGTTATTCTAGCCCCCGCGTACGATGCCGCCGTACTAACAATAAGTAACGTAGCTACCATAGTTACGTCGAGCGACATGCTGCCTAACCTAGGTATGAGCGCCGAGAACGAGGGAGGGCACACCGCAACCGCGTTGATGCCCGCAGCCTTCTTAGGCTCGAAGCCGGCCACGATCAAAGTCGGCATTAGGAGGAATCCGGGGCCCACGCCCAGAAATCCCGAGAGCATCGATATGGGAACGGCGAGTAGCAATGCGATTAAGTACCTCTCATTCTTAGGTACTGCCTTAACAGGTTTAAACAACCTATAAGCCAAATATGATACAGCTATGAAGTAACTAATCCACACATATACCTGCGGTACATACATAACTAGCAAGGAACCTACGGGCGCCGATGAAGTAGTGACCACGGCTAATAACAGCGCCCTCTTCCACTCGACAAGCCCACTCCTAGAGAACCCGATGGCCGAGAATAATGCTGTAAATCCGTTCAACAGCAACGCCAGCGGCTGCACCTCGCGAACTAAATCAGTTAAGAAAATGCTCAAAAAAGGAATTGCCGCAAATGCCACACCGAGACCAAGCATGCCGGAGAGTAGCGATAAAACAGCGAGGCCGCAATTCATCAGCACAATCTCTTCTAACGACATACTACCAACTCAATGCCTTTCAGTCTTTTCTGATTGCTTCGCCTGAGGATCCGCGAGACTCTGTCGTAGCTGACGCTGCCGAACGCCTCCTCCTTTCAGTCTTTTCTGATTGCTTCGCGACGAGCGCGAGCGCGTACTCTAGCATGTTCTCTCCGAACCGAGAGTGCGACTTTCAGTCTTTTCTGATTGCTTCTCGACAGGTACGTCGACTCGCCCGAGGAGGCCGAGCGCTTGTGCTCGACGATTAACTTTCAGTCTTTTCTGATTGCTTCGCCGACGACTATTGAGATGGAATCCACCGGGAAGAGGAATATGCCCTTCTTTCAGTCTTTTCTGATTGCTTCCCGTCGGTCGAGGTAACCGCGTGGAAGGATGGATGGATAGATGTGGAGATAAGCGTCTTCCACTTCCTGACCTGGGCACTCGACAGGGACGAGATGTGTGAGGAGCTTGAAAAGGAGTTCTACAAGTTTGCGGAAAGCAGGGACGGATCGTGGTTCACACTAATGCAGGAATTCGCTGACGAAGTCCTCGGGGAGAAGTACGGATACGAGGTGCTGGGGCACTGGAACACCTACAACTTCGAGTGCAACCTGCTGTCGCAGGTTCTACAGGGAATAACATTCAAGGTTGGCGATGACTACTACGTGATGCTGCAGGTGCACAACGGATGCGACGTGCGCGGCGGGTACACGAAGCCCCGGTTCTTCAAGCTGGCGGTCGACGAATACGACTTCTACGACGCGATGTGCAGCGTGAGGGCGTCCTGCGGCTGCACAACCGTTTACATCGACCGCGGCGAGCTCCGAGTAGCATCTGACGACGACTCGGAGGGAGAAGTTGAAGAGGACGACGATCTGCCGGGCTACTGGCGAGCGGTGCCAAAACGCGAGAACGCCGAGAGCTGGGAGTACAAGCTCGCGTGCGAGCGCTGCAATCGCGAAGTGGAGTTCTACTCGTACATGGACGACTACGGATGACCGCCGCTAGCTCCGAACCCAAACGCCTTTTTTCCCCTCTTTCCACTTTTTAAACCTGGTGGTGGAATGAAGACCATTAAGCTTAAGGATGAGACGTACAAGGCGCTCGCCAGGGTCCTCGGAGAGCTCACCGCGGACTGCGGTAAGCGCCTGACGTTCGACGACGCGATAAAGACCCTCGTGGACCTCTGGTTCAAGGTCGGGAGAAAGCAGATGATACATGGGATACCAACGGACAACGTTGCGACGAAGGGTGAGGGCAGAGTGGGGCCGTTCATAGCTGGGCTGTACACTGCAGCCGTTAGGAGCGCTGAGGCAGCTATAAGGATAATGAAGGAGGAGGGGGATAAGCTGACGCCGGAGGACATAGCTTATCTCGAGCACGTGATCAGAGAGGGGAAGATAGCCAAGAGGTTCCTCGATGAGCACGGGATACGCGTTAAGTCGCCGCTGCTGGACAGCTACCAGATGGACGAAGACATCGATCAAAGCAGCACCGCAGGGCAGTCGTAATACTTCTTAATTAAAGTACACCCCGCTCGGGGAGGGTCTCGGTGAGCGAGGAAGTTGAGAGAACTCTCGAGAAGTTCTTCGAGGGCGTAAGAGGTGTAACCTGCTTCAGGGAGAGGCTCAAGATACACGCTCCAACGCTTTCAGTCTTTTCTGATTGCTTCGCGATTCTCCGCGCAAGCCCCATCTTTTAGTTCTTTGTTATTTTGCGACTTGTACACATAATAATATAAAGCGGGGGAATAATACTTTTAGTTCTTTGTTATTTTGCGTTCGTGGTAGACCTCGATGGTAGCGACGAGAAGATCTTTTAGTTCTTTGTTATTTTGCGCCCAAGTCCAGGTCCCCCGGTGGGGGGAGTTCGAACTCTTTTAGTTCTTTGTTATTTTGCGACTCCCGTTACGACTCTGTCTCCCTGGAACCTACCCTGCTTTTAGTTCTTTGTTATTTTGCGAGTCCTCGAAGCTCACTTCGAGTTCGCCCGCGAACTCTTTTAGTTCTTTGTTATTTTGCGTCATCCTCTCAACCACTTCGGGGCCGAGAGCGCTCTCTTTTAGTTCTTTGTTATTTTGCGGAGTAAACGACCTAGCCGCCCAACTAGTAACGTTATCTTTTAGTTCTTTGTTATTTTGCGGAAAAGTTTATTAACCTCAAAAACAAGAATAAGGGGCTTTTAGTTCTTTGTTATTTTGCGTATCCTTGCCCTCCTCGAGAGCCCTCTTGATCTCCACTTTTAGTTCTTTGTTATTTTGCGCCGGAGCTGGAGCACGTCCATGCCGTGCTATCAGCATCTTTTAGTTCTTTGTTATTTTGCGCGGCCCCCGGGCCAGGCGGAGGTGATCCTCCCTAGCTTTTAGTTCTTTGTTATTTTGCGAGAGTTAGCGACGTCGATTTGATCTTGCTGACGCTGAGCTTTTAGTTCTTTGTTATTTTGCGACGTGACCTGCCCGAGCTGCCGGAAGTATTTCAAGGCACTTTTAGTTCTTTGTTATTTTGCGACTACGTAGTCGATGGGGGTCACTCCGACCATCTCCTCTTTTAGTTCTTTGTTATTTTGCGTCTCTCGACTGAGGGAGAGGATCCTCGGGCAATGATCTTTTAGTTCTTTGTTATTTTGCGTTTGCGACAGCTCGGGCAAGTCACATAGATCATTCTCTTTTAGTTCTTTGTTATTTTGCGCCGGGGGGTTCCCCGCACAGACTATCTTAACGTTGCGCTTTTAGTTCTTTGTTATTTTGCGAGGTCTCTCGCGTGGCGCTTTTCATCTACTCTCCCGTTCTCACCCAAGGTTTATAGAGGTTCGGGCGAGAGGGCGAGCCCCGCCCACGAGAATCGACGCGAGTAGCTCACCTCCGTTGTCTATCTATTGCTGTTATGGTATAGTATCTTTTTCGGGTTGTACGTGTAAGTGTAGCGTACTTGTCTGCTTCCTGTCCTTATTCTCGTTGCGAGTTTAATCGCGTTGATGTAGATAGCTCTATGCGGCGTAATCCTCGTTCCCCGTACTCTCGCATTCAGTATATTGAATAGTTCTTTCGACATCACGCTCAGGGATTCCTTAGTTAAGTAGCCGCCTTCATCTAACACTGGGAGTTTCTCCGCCTTCCTAAGTACTCTGATCACAGCGTGCACAGCTATCGGTTTATACATCTCGGTATAGTCGTAGACGAGTGGGACGGAGTACCTTGTCTTATGATGTAGCCCGTATGTGGGGTCTAGTCCGCTGGCGAGGAGCGCTCTAGTGCTTAAGGAGTAGAGAACCGCGTACAGAGCCGATATGGACTGATTAAACGGGTCTTTCGCGCGTGGATTCCTACCCTGAAACTCGTACTTATTCTCAAGCTCGTTGAGTATGTTACTCGGTATGAGGTCTATCATTAGCTGCCAGTACCTGCGGCTCGCAGTCGCCTCCCAGCGCAGTAGGTCTCTCTTCGCTACTGCTTCCTCGAGATCCGCCTCCGGAGCGCTCTTCTCGTGGTATTTGAGTATGTTTGATAAGCCTCTGAACTTAGCCTTCAGAATCTCCAGCATGATTTCAGCTTTCTCATCATCGCTCAAAGAGTACTGAGCACGTCTTGTTTCACTATAAAGTGTCACTACTGGAACTGTTAGAATGGAGACACCCAACTTATTGACTATTGACAAAGGAATGTTATACCTAGAGAGTAGAGAAACTACTCCGCAGTCTATTCTAGTGGTAGCTCCTAGGACCACAACAGCCTCTATGTCTCTAATATTCACCTCTCTGTAGGTACCGTCTTTTCGATGTATGATCAAGCTACTACGGCTTTTCCTGGTCACGAGCTCAGCGTTCTTAATAAAGATCGTTCTCAAGCCTCACTCCCTAGAGGGCATGAATGCTTTAAATCACACAAGCTACAAATCCACGGATGCTCCGCCCTCCTGTTTTCAGATAGCTCTACTGCTTTCTCGTGCTTCAGTCTCGAGAAAAGCCTTCTGAAGCGATTAACGGCGTTTTCTCTGAATGAAACGAGGTAGACGTGTCTGGGGTTAACGACTAGCCCCACCACTCTGCAACCGTAGTAGATGTATGCGGCTATGGAGTAGAACAGCATCTCTCCGTAGATTAGGTGTCGTGTGCTGGGGGAGAGCGTTGCCTCGACAACCAAGATTAGATCGTCTAGCTCTGTGCCGTAGAGGAGGTACATTAGGTCGGGGACCCCGCATACCGTGTAGGTGGAGTCCTTCAGCGTTAGCGTGAGACACAGCTTCATCCGCTCTAGCTCGAGAGCCTTTACACGCTTCGAGAAGAAGGCGTTGCCGAGAGCGTTCCTTAAGACTTTCACTAGCTCGTCGTGCTTACCCTTCATCTCTTCAACCGTGTGAGGCGTCGTGTACGAGAGCGAGCCAGCCGATGAAAGCACGATGTTCTTAGCAAGAGGGCACTTAGCCATCCACGAGAGCATCGTGGCTGAGAGGTGCGCTACGCTAGACGACCTCGAAGGAGATGTCCTCAACCCTCTTGCAATCCACCTTGGTGCATAGAACAGCCCGCATGTACTCCTGCTCCTGTACAAGGACGATAAACACGCTATCGCGTTCTCCAACGAGCTCTCCAGCTTTCTCCCGAATTTTTTCCACGATGCTTTGTCCCCCGACGCCGGCGTAGACGCTTCTATTGACCATCGATAGACCGAGAAACCTGAGGAACCTGCGTAGGCGTCCCCGCACGCGTTCGTCCGAGACGTCAAAGGCGACGATGACATACATCCTATCACTCGCTCTATAAGTAGAGCAGGATGATAGAGCCCTTGTTCAGCTTAACCCTCAACCCCTTCCCAGCTCTGTAAATGTATTCACCGAGGTCGTCGCTCGTAGTGCTTGGAATAAGGAATAGCTGGTTCTCCAGCTCCCTGCTGAGGCGCCCCAGCTCTTCAGGCTCTCCGGGACCGTTGTAGACCGCGAGGCGGCATTGGAACAGGTCTCTGAGCGTGAGCCAGTCGATGATTATCGGGGCCTTCGGCGTCATCCTCTCTTCTCCTCTCTCAACGAAGCGTCTCAAATCGTCAGCCCTATCCCCATTGCACTTGATCCTTATCTCGCTTCTGCCGATGCTCTTGATAAGCGGGTACCCGTTGTAAGCCGTGACCTCATAGTTCCTTATTAGTGTCCCGAGGTCCTCGCCTCTGCTATAGCACTTAACCTCGCCCTGGATCTCGCGGCAGTAGGTTACGCTCGGACCGGAGGACCTGAACATCAGCAGGGTGCCCACGTGGTCCGGGGCCGCAATGATTCTCAGGTTCTGTAGTGAGGTGCGTAGTTTTTCGGCGTGGCTCGCTATATCTCCGTATCTTGCGCCCGAGAGTCTGAAGTGGAGGGCTAACCCGATGAGCTTCAACACGCTCTCCCTCACGGATATTATTCCACGGTACACCGTTTCGTAGCCTGTCGGTATCTTCCTCATGAGCGGTTTCCCTGTCTTCTCAGCCCACTCGGCTAGCTCATAGTAGCTCACCTTCTTCTTCGCGAAAACGCTGTCCTCCGCTACGCCCTCAAGCTCCTTCTCTGCCATTGGCACGAGAACCGTGCTCTCCTCTCTAAGCCTCCTACCTACCCTACTGATCGACTGAAGGAAGTCTACAGCCGAGACTCTAGCCACCACACCAAAGGAGACTCCCGGGAACTCGACGCCCTGCCCTATTTTAGCGCCGGTTCCGACCACGAGTAGGCTTCCGCTAACTTCGTATGCAGGCACCTCCTCGCATACGTCTTCACGTGGCATCGAGTACAGACATATCGGCTTAACCCCGGTTTCGCTGTACAGCTTCTCCGCAAAGACCTCTGCGTGTGATACCTTTTCGAGTATGACCGCCCCCTTGCCGCGACCCTCTTTAAGCTTCTCTACGAACTTCCTGAACCTCGGCGTCGATATCAGTTCGTAGGCTCGCCTGCTCGCACCGTAGAGCCTAGCGATCTGGTTTCCCCCATCTTCGCCCACCTCCGCGAAGACCAGCTTAATTGGTCCTCTGACCAGCTCGTCCGCATCCCCTCTCTCCTTAACGTACCTGAGCCCATCGATACGGTGAACAGGCGCCATACCCACCTCTTTTGCTAGCTCCTCCTGGAAGTCCGTGCTGGGTGTGGCCGACGATAGGATTACCCTCCCGCTCCATCCGCGCACGGTGGTCAGCGTGTAGAGTAGAGCCTTGAACGACGACAGCTCATAGTAGCCGTACAGGTGGTATTCGTCGATGAACAGCGACGACCTTCTGCAGGGGAGGAAGGCTCTGACCATCTTCTCGAGCTCGGCTCTACTCATGCCCAGCCTCCTCATTAGCTCGTCGAACTCTTCGTAGCTACGCGGTAGCTCTCCTCTAAGTAGAACGTGGTGGATGAGCCTGCCTGCGAGGTCGATGTTGCGGTAAGCGTAGAGTGTGAGCAGGAAGAAGGTATCCGGGGTGGCTAGGACGACGACGTATCCGTCTTCACTTATGCTCGCCAGCCTGTCCGAGGCCTCTATCAGTACGTCGAGCTTGCCGCGGTCGGCTACCGCCTTGACCACGTCCCCGCTCATCCCGACAATATATACCTTGCTGACTCGTCTGCCGAACAGGTCAACGCTTCTGTCAGACACGTAGATGTTCATCGGGACGTAGTTTTCAGGAACAGCTCCGGTCCTGCAGTAGTCGTAGAGCAGCGTTTCCTTTGGTTGCATCCCGATGTGGTTCACGATGAAGTTGTGCAACCCCGCCACCTGGCTACGCAGTAACTCGTTACTGGGGTACAGCCCAATCGATACGCCGCGCTCCCCGTCCGTTAGGAGCGTCGCCGTTTTACCGGAGCCTGTGGGGGCGGATAGAACCACGAACCCGTCCGTGACGTCGGCTACCTCTTTCTGAAACTTTCTAACTCTTATATCGCCGAGTTGCTCGCTGGACGATTCAACGTAGACGGGGGTGAGCATGACCTCGTGCTCGTACACGGAAAAGCGCCTCCACGATTAGGTGGAGATGAAAAAGGGTATGGGCTTGAGGATCCTCTCCCTATTGGTGCGTATCTCGAGAGCTTTGGTGAAGACCCCGGATAAGGCTATGTCTCCAGCATAGTGCTTGAGCACGACGAGACTGCTACTCACGGTCTCGGGCGGGACATCGGCTACGTTGAAAGGCGAGGACACGGCTACGGGGCGGTCCACTGCTTCGACACGTGCTTCCTGGACGTAGGTTGTCCTCCACACGCCGTACCTCTTTGCCCCGAGTCTCAGGTAGAGCTCCCTGGGTAGCCCTCTGTCCCTCGGGACCACGACCACAGTTTTACCTCTCGTGCCCGGGGCGAAGGCATTGTACGTAGCCATGATAGGTACGGCTAGCCTTGTCTGCTGTTTGTAGACCAGGTAGTCGGACTCGGACATGCTCAGCAGAAGCTTCTTGTAGAACACTCTATCGAGTAGCATCGGGTAGGCATAAACCATCGCCTCCGAGAACATGGTAGACGGCGGTCCAACCCTCTTGTACTCGTTGTACTTAGAAATGTACGACCCCTCGACTATTTGTCCCTGTAGCGCCAGCACCAGAGGGTAGTTGTGCACCAATGGTAGCGGCGTCTGGACGAAGGTTTTGAGGTGCGGCTGGGCTATGGTTGAGAACCACATGATGCTGTGTAGCTCTAACTCCACTACGTAGAACCTCAGCTCATCGACGCTGTACCTCTCGTTGGCGATCATCGAGCCTCCTCTTTACCTTTTCCCTTAGACTTCTTCTCCTTCTTCCCGCCTTTCCCTGTCTTGGGCTCTGCTCTAGCGATATACTTTACTACGTTGTCAGAGTACCAGTAGTTGTCCTCTCCCCATATTTTAGCTATCTCATCGTCAGAGACGGCCGCCACCGTGTCTAGGCTGTCGATCCCCGCCTTTTCGTCGATCACGACATCAAACCCCTTACCCTTTATGTAGTTAGCAACCTCCTTGACAACCACCTCTGGCTCGACCAGCGCGCCTCCGGTTTTCTCCAGTACGTGTCTAGCTATATCGTAGCTGCTAATGGTTTCCCTATCGCCCGCTCTCAGCCCAACGATTATCACCTGCACGGAGCCGTACTTCGTTTCACCGCCCCCCATCCTGCTTATCGTCGCCAGCGAGTGTAGCACTAGCTTCGCCTCCCTCTCCGTGACATCGTACATCGCGAGCTTACCTACGAAGACGGTCCCTGGCACTATGTGAGGCTCCTCGTATAAGCTCCTACCGGTGTAGCTCACCCCATCGCCGACCTTATTATGAGTTAACTCGACTACGCACTTCTCGTAGGGAACCGTGGCGAACGCTATGTCGTGGACCACTCTGCTCTTGATGCCGTACGATGTCGATGCAAGCCCGTGTTCATTCTCTGTTATTATCGCTCCGAGGATGTTGCACGCCGGGCAGAACCCGCACATCCCTAGGTCTGTCTCTCCCTCACCGCTGGGGGGCATGATGAAGCAGTTCCAGGAGCCGTCCTCTCCCAACTTATTGAACCCTAGCTCCCTGTACCTCTTCACCTGCTTCTTGACTTCATCGTTGAACTCGCTCCTTAGTATTTCCAGCATCCTCCTCCTGAGCTTCGCCTGTATCTTCTCTGGCAGTATGGCAGGCACTTCTACGTATGATTTGTTAGCGTCGTGTCCGCCCTCCGACGGCGTGGAGCTCTCCTTCCTTAGAGTGATACCGATGGTTGTTACATCACCGGCTCCTTCGGTTCTGAAGAGCGGAATACCCTTGCCTACCACAGCGTATATTACCTCTATTTTCTTGCCTTTTGCGAATATTCTATCCTGCTCATTCGGGTTTCTCAGATAGCTGCTTTTCTCCTTCAGGAGCTCAGACAGATTCTTGAGCTGCTGACTCATTCTACCTCCTCTCCTATACTCTCCTCCAGGACCTCGGATACTTTTTTCTTATATTCGAACGTCTCGCTAGCGGTGGCTATATTGTAGAGGTTCTCAACAGTTAGGTTCACCGACCGCCTTCTCCACATCAGCGATAGCCCTTTGGCCAACTCTACCGTCTCGATCAACAGTTTCCTCAACAACTCTCTGTAAGCTCTGTTCAACGCGTCGCTCTTAAACGGTGGGTTGGTGTACACCACGCTGACTAGAGCCTCGTCGACGGTTCTAATCAGCGGTGACCTCAGCGCTAGCTCCAGCGCTCTCCTAACCTCCTTGGTTACCTCGTGTACTGATGCCCCCCTAGACGCTTTAACTGAAAGTAACCTGCCTAAAGCTAGCACTACCTGCTCCCTCGTAGCTTTGGACACGTTTTTCACCCCTAGGGCTTCTAACACGCTTTTCGTTTTCTCATCTAGAGAGGGTTCACTCACGCCATATCCGCCCCTCCATCTACCCCTCCTTACCCCCACGTGCCCGACCTAGGGCTACGTGATGGGCGAGGGGCTCGAGCCTGCTTGAAGAGGCTGACCGGGTTTTCCCTAAACTCAAGGTAGGTAGACAGCACGGTTCTCCCCACACTATGCTTCAACAGCAGGTCTCTATGCATAAGATACGGATACCTCAGGTACTCCATGACGAGCTTGGTCCTGTCGTCTGTTAGTTTCGTGCCTCTGCGAGCGCTCAGCTTGGCGTCGAGGCTGTCGATAATTGATAGCAGAGCGACTAAGAGGGGTGTTTGATCCCTCACCTCCTTACTCGCAGGGTCTAAGTCGTATAGGGGGTAGGCTGGGCTCAGCAACCTCCTCTCCGTTAGGGGATCTATCTTGTTCGAAAACTTAACCGGGTATACACCAGTGAACAGGATAACCCTTGCGAGGCTAGATAGACAGGTGGCCATCGTTTCAAGCTCTCCGTCTATCTGTGGAATCACTTCGAAGTGTAACGCCCACGTCGAGTCAACCAGTATTGATTCATCTGTACTCTTGGTGTACTCCGTAACGTGTTCAGCGTATTTCTCGGGGTCAATATAGGACTCTTCAACTAAGCTGACAAAGCTCTCCCCATCGCCTCGTGAGGTAGCTGTGGACAGTATCCTGTGAGCTATAGCTGACAGCGATCTCGCTACCTCGTAGTGTGTGGGTAGGGGGAAGTACAGTACCGCGAAGTAGTCAGCCGACTTGATATTATTACCGTGCATCATACAGTAGACCTCGTAGGCGTCTAGAACGCAGAGGGGGCAGGAAACAATCCCGTAATCGCGCCAATTGTCTCCGCGGAAGAGGTAGTTCAAGTTAACTCCGACCGCAGGGGCTCTCGTGTTCCATCTCTCCATACTGCTTGAAGCGTACTGAAGGTAGCCGATAACTGCTGGATGAATAGATTCGACTACTGGTAGACCGCAGAACACGCACCTGCAGCCCGAACCTTTGTCCTCCCACGATACGTTCGCTAAGTCTATGTTGAGGAGAAGCTCTCGTGCGGACTTACCGAGAGGTATCTTATTGCTGGAGCCGCGGAGGAAAAGTTCTCGTCGCATCCTCTCATCGAAGGTGTCTCTTGACAGTGTGGGTGCACGCTTCTTGACGCTCTCGTAGATGATATCGTACTGCTCTGCATCTACTCTAAAGACGTTGATGTCTATCTGTATCCGCGGTACCTCCGTGTTAGATGCCACTATTAATCCGTCTCTCGCAAGTATGGGGACGGCAGATATCTTGCTGAGGGTCCTCACCACCTCGGAGTATATCCCAGACCTCAGCGCCACCTGTGGAAGTAGCACCGAGAAAACAGATATGTTGAGAGATCGCAACAGCTTCCGCAACTTCTCGTCTAGCCTGCTCGATCGCTCTATTATCCTCTGCTCGACAATGAGGGCCGAAGGGGCTCCGGCAATTGTATCTGCGAGCCACATGCTTAGGCCGGCGACGGGGTGCTTGCCAGCCCATATGCCCGGGTTCTCAGCGACGTTGTACCTAGTCGCCTCGTTAACTATGACATCAACGATCTTTTTCTCGACGCCGCGCTCTTCGAGAACGCGCTTTAATATTTCCTCCCCACTCCCGACGGTAAGTCCAACGCTATCCCCCTTCTGGTAATAGTCGTGGGTTAGACCGGCATATGTAGCTAGTTCGACCTCGTCCGCGTTGTCGGTGAGCAACTCAGCAATACCTCCAGCAATCGATGCGACGCTGAGCGAGTGGTAGAGAGCGGAGGATGGAATCGTGTACTTCCAGCTGACGAGACCTATGAATGGGGGGAACAGCGTACAGGCGGTCTCGATCAGACTTCGTAACTTCATCATTAGTCTCCGAGGAACATGTATTCGTTCACAATACTTATAAGCTTTTCTGTGTAATATGCGCATCGAAGGTGAGTAAATGAACATGAAGCTCGCAATCTTCATAGTGGGGTTTGATGAGAAGCTCGTCATCAGGGCTGGATTCAGGGTCGGGCTACAGCCCGGGGACACCGCTCTCTTGGTCTACAGCCTGAGCGGAAGCGATTACGAGAGGCAGAAGGTCTCAAATGCGGTTAGCGTGGTCAAGAGCGTCTTCTCGTCCGCCGGCGTAGCGGTCAAGGAGCTGGTGCTGGACGCTAACAACTTCGGTAGAGACGCCTCAGCTCTCGTGGACGCGCTAAGGGAGCTGAGACCCGAGAGGCTAGTGATGTCCCTCGGTAGCGGGATGAGGTATCTCGGTCTCGTTGTCATCTACGCGTCCCTCATCTACAGAGAGCTAGTGAAGGGCGTAGAGCTCGCGGTTCACGCGGCGAGGGAGGACGGGCTATACGATGTAGCCCTGAGCCTCGAAACCGTGAGGCTCTGCGTCGGCAGGAGCGAGCTGAGGATGATATGTCTGGTTGGGGACAGAGTTGAGAGAGACCTCGTGGTTAAAGAGGCGTGCGGTGAGGCGGGGAAATCGCCGTCAACGATATACATGCTGCTGCGGAGGATGGCGAAGAGGGGGCTGATACAGCTGAGGGATAATACCGTAGAGCTGACACCGCTCGGGGAAGCCCTGCGCTACGCGTTCTGCGGTGAGCGCGGTTGAGCGTCGCCGACGGCGCGGTACTTGCGCTCAGAGTCTACATGGAGAGTAACGGCTACATCTACAACTACACGGGCAAGCTGACCAAGACGTTGGTGCTTACGGAGGCTCCGGAGCTTGAGCCCCTCTTCAGACCGTCAAAGGGGTTCTTCAAGCTCCTAAGGGTGAGCCCGCCTCTAAGTGGAAACAGCTCGGTCATACCAGTCTACGAGGTGACACGAAATAACAAAGAACTGAGGCCGGTGCTTCTAAGGGGCGAGTACGTCGTTGAGGTCGGAGCGAACGGCGATACCGTCAGGTTGCTCTACAACCGGTTCAAGCAGATTGAGGGGGTCAGGACCAGGCTGAAGTTCGAGAACGCGGTCGTGAGCTATACGGTAGAGGATGCCAGCATACACACTCCACAAGATAACAAAGAACTAGAAGAAAAACTGAAAACTATAGTCGTGAGGACCCTGAGCCCAGCGCTGCTTCCACACCCGCTAGTGCCAACACAGCACGTCAGAAGGTTTACCACCAGCCCGGGCGTGTTCTTCTGGGTCCCTTACATGATTGCGCAGGGGACGCTCAGCCTCGATCCTCACAAAGCATTTCAAGCCGCGGTGGAGCTCGAGTCCTGCCTAGCGGAGCACTACTCAACCAAGCAGAAAGCCGTGTTCGTGAACTACGACAACAACCGAGAGCCGACACTAACAGCGAAAGCGAAGTACATCGTCTTAACAAGAGAGAAGAGGTGCGAGGAGATAGTCAAGAGAACGCTACAAACAGCAAGGATCTACGGGATAGGGGCAAGTAGAGCCAATGGCTTTGGAACAATAACCATAGCACCACAAAAAATAAAAATAGAAACCAAAAGATAAACGGAGGTGAGCTACTCGCGTCGATTCTCGTGGGCGGGGCTCGCCCTCTCGCCCGAACCTCTATAAACCTTGGGTGAGAACGGGAGAGTAGATGAAAAGCGCCACGCGAGAGACCTCGCAAAATAACAAAGAACTAAAAGGATCGCTCTCGATCGACAAATCACCACGTAACGCACGCAAAATAACAAAGAACTAAAAGTATTGTACCGCGCGCGGCGTTTCTTGTTTTTCGGTTAACGCAAAATAACAAAGAACTAAAAGACCCGAGGATTCATCCCGAGGATCCGGCCGATCACGCAAAATAACAAAGAACTAAAAGTTTGTAACTTACCTCTTGAAACAAGGAGTTAATCCGGCGCAAAATAACAAAGAACTAAAAGATGATTCAGGAGAAGGAGGCATCGTGGCTGCTAAAGCGCAAAATAACAAAGAACTAAAAGTCCTCGGGGGGCTCCGTTCTCAACTCGTCTCTTCTCGCAAAATAACAAAGAACTAAAAGCGAAGCCCGCGACTCTCCCCGACCTCTTTAGGAGCTCGCAAAATAACAAAGAACTAAAAGACAAATCCCGGGGGCACCACGTAAACCTCTCCGGCTACGCAAAATAACAAAGAACTAAAAGCGGATTTCCGAGGCCGTGCGAGCCTTCAAGAGGTTTGTAACGCAAAATAACAAAGAACTAAAAGTGAGCCTGAGTCCGTTGCGGCCGTCTCGCGGGCCCGCGCAAAATAACAAAGAACTAAAAGCGGCCCCAAGCGATGAGGAGCTCGAGCGGGCCCTGCGCGCAAAATAACAAAGAACTAAAAGTGCGCGAGCGCGTGTGCCAGGTGTGTCCACATTTCGCGCAAAATAACAAAGAACTAAAAGAGCCGGCGCCGCGCGTACTCATAATCTATTCCCTTACGCAAAATAACAAAGAACTAAAAGAGGTTGATCTACATCACGTGCCCGAGCTGTCGCAAACGCAAAATAACAAAGAACTAAAAGAGCTCCTCCGCTACCTCATTTAGAGTCAACAAGATCCGCAAAATAACAAAGAACTAAAAGGGATCCCTCCTCCGGGGGACCCTCCTCGGGGGCCTATCGCAAAATAACAAAGAACTAAAAGACAATATTTCCTTGACCGACGACTGGGAGATCCCGACGCAAAATAACAAAGAACTAAAAGTTTCGCCGACGGGGCAGCCGAGGATCTGGGAGAGCACGCAAAATAACAAAGAACTAAAAGAGAGGAGATTGGTCCGATGCCCGAAATGTGGCCACCCGCAAAATAACAAAGAACTAAAAGAGTTGTTTGAGATGGCGGAGCTCGAGAGAAAGAACCGCAAAATAACAAAGAACTAAAAGTTAACGAGAGAATTTTCGAGATCGGTTTAAACACAACGCAAAATAACAAAGAACTAAAAGACGTCGCGCGTCACTCGAAGGGCCTTTATCTCGCCCACGCAAAATAACAAAGAACTAAAAGAGGCGATATTCTCCAGACTAAGAGAGAGAATCCTCGGCGCAAAATAACAAAGAACTAAAAGCGAAGACTTTCGTCTCCTTGAAGTGCTCTCCGACATCGCAAAATAACAAAGAACTAAAAGGATATACTGCATCTGGCGTTGTTCCTCCATGGGAGTCGCAAAATAACAAAGAACTAAAAGGGCCGACCTGATCAAGAGGCTGCTCTCGCCGATGGACGCAAAATAACAAAGAACTAAAAGATCCTCCTCGGGAGGCCCAGCGCGCGCGCGGCCCTCGTCGCAAAATAACAAAGAACTAAAAGACATTCCCGCTCCCCTCCACAAAATTGCAGATACCGTCGCAAAATAACAAAGAACTAAAAGAGCTTGAGGTCCCTCGAGCTGGGATCGAGGACGGCGCAAAATAACAAAGAACTAAAAGTGGTCCTCTTGGTCTCGATACCGAGGGAGAGGAGGACGCAAAATAACAAAGAACTAAAAGCCGACAATTACTATTGGTGGGACACGGATCTCCAGCCCGCAAAATAACAAAGAACTAAAAGCTGGGGAGAATCCAGAGCACGTTTCCATATCTCTTCGCAAAATAACAAAGAACTAAAAGATTGTATCAATAGGATAAGGGCATAGCATCTGCCGACGCAAAATAACAAAGAACTAAAAGTTCGTGATTTCCTCTCGACCCTCGGCCTGGCCCTCCGCAAAATAACAAAGAACTAAAAGAGGGTGCTCATCCTCTCACCTCCAAAATGTGGGGGGCGCAAAATAACAAAGAACTAAAAGCCTTCTAGGGGTAAGGTAAACTTTGCCTCAGTGGGACGCAAAATAACAAAGAACTAAAAGTCAAGATTTACACTGCAGTACTCTGAGATTTCCATCGCAAAATAACAAAGAACTAAAAGGTATATTGAGGTTTTTATACCATAGGAGCGAAGATGGAACATACTGGTAGGTCGAGCAAGGCTCGGAGTTCAGCACATGCATTGGGGAGACGCCCTACGGTAGCGTAAGCTTTTGAATAGAGTTTAAACCTAGCAGGGACGCCCATATGCGAGGCACGTTTAAACTCCATGACAAGATCATCTATGTTTCTACAGGTAGACGCATACCCGCTAGGCCTGATATTATTGTAGTAGTTAGAGGCTATTACGAGAATACGAGAGACCTCGTTAGCTCTGGAAAGGATATAGAAGTCCTTGTAGAGTATAAAGAGGATCCCTTCAATAGATGGGAAAACGAAATAAGCTCACAAATCTTACCGTACTTGCACACCTTCGGACTGAGTACATTCATTTTAGCCTCTCTGCGACGTGTTCCAGAACATGTGAAGGACTTCCTCGATAGGAAGGGGGTAATAGTGATTGACAAACTTAGACCTCGTAGTTCAAGTGTTAGGCTGCTGCACGAGATCTTCTCCTCGCAATTCTCTCGATATTGATTAAATGATTGTGAAGATAGCACATCAATACCTTTAACTAAAAAAGCTTTAAAGCGAAAAGTAAAGCTATTTATTTGCTCTTCATTGCAATCGACTCACCCGAGGAATTTAAACCGAGCTCTTTTCGGTCTTTTCCTGCCGCTGCGTGGTCTCTCCAGTTTGGGTAGGCGGAAACCCCGACGGAGCCTCTCGGTGAACATTCCTATAACCCCTCTAAGCGCTGATCTCTCTGTGAGCGCTTTATCGGGTTCCGCAGTTCGGTCTTCGCGCTGCCGTCGCGGCGTCCGCCGATGCTAGCCGCCCTCCCGCAGATTTTTAAACGCGGCGATCAACGCGGATTTCTTGGTGCACTAATATATGAATTCAGGTGCACCAGTGCTGGATAGGGGGAGGCTGAGGGTATGTAGGCTGCTGAGGCGCATTCCCGCTCTAGAATTCTACAGAGTGGACGACCCGGGCGCGCACCTGGACCTCGTGAAAAGCTCTATCGGCAGAACCGTAGGCGTCTACGTCCACGTCCCCTTCTGTAGGTACACGTGCGCGTTTTGCCCGTACAATCGATACGTGTTGAGGGATAGAGGTGAGATTGAGAAGTACTTTAGAGCGTTGATGAGGGAGGTGAGCGTCTACGGCGAGCTCGTGGAGGGGGCGGGCCTGACCGTCGCGGAGATGCACGTGGGCGGCGGAACGCCGAGCCTCGTCCCCCCGAGACTGTACGGGGAGCTCCTGCGTCACCTGTCTCAGTTCTTCGAGGTCAAGTGCGGTCTCGGCATCGAGGTCAACCCCGAGGACTTCAGGCGCTACGAAGACGTGGAGGAGTTCTACTCGGCGGGCGTCGACGAGGTGAGCATAGGCGTTCAAAGCTTCGACGAGAGGATACTGAAGTCCTTGGGCAGAAAGCACCTGCCGGAGGACGGCGTTAACGCTATCGAGAACTCCCTCGAGGCGGGCTTTAAGTGGGTTAACGTGGACCTGATGTTTCTCGCCCCGAGCATCGACGGCCGCGTGGAGCTCGCTTTGGGGGAGAAGGTGAGGGCCTTCAGAGAGGACCTGGAGAAGAGCCACGAGCTGGGGGTTCACCAGATAACGTTCTACCCGACGATAATACCGAGGTACTCCCCGGGGTACAGGCTCGTCGAGCTCGGGAGGGTGCGTCAGGAGATAGACTCTATCGACAGATTCGTCGATGAGGCGATAGGCTTCGCCGAGGACCGCCGTCTGCACATCGTCAGGGTCTATTCCGTCTCCATCAAGCCCTACGAGTACGCGACGGTAAACCTGGAGATGGTGGGTCCTCTGCTCGGCTTCGGGGCGGGCGCGTGGAGCAACACCGGTCTCTACCAGTACGTCAACACTCACAGCGTGTCCCATTACATCGGTGCGGCCGAGAGGGGCGCGCCGCCGGCCATATACTCGCGAAGCATGAGCCCGTCCTCGAGAGCGTGGAGGCTGTTCTTCGATCAGCTCGCGGCGGCTAAGGTGAGCGAAGAGGCGTTCAGGTCCATAGGTCTAAGGGGCGTGCCGCTTAAGATGAGGCTCCTCCTAAAGGTCATGGAGTTAGAGGGCCTCGTTAGGAGGGCCGGAGACGCCTACAGGCTGACCAGGCGCGGCATCAGAGAGATGTACAGGGCTCTCACAAACTACATCATCGAGGTGCCCGTTAAAGCCACGGGGACGTTCATTCAGGTATCGAGATCGGGAGACCGCCCGGAGGTAATCAAATTGAGCTGAGGTCGCGCGTCGAGCCGGAGCCCCGCCCACTCGACCGGGCGGCCATTGGGCGGAGTTCGCGGGTCCTCTCGCTATCTCTGGCCGCTGAAGCGACGGAGAGCCCGAGGCGGTGAGGATCAACGAGACCCGCTCAGGGAAGCGACTAGAAAAGGAAAGGTTCAACTCATGTACTCGGTCTTATCGGGCAAACCGGCCTCTCGCAGAGCTCTCCTCCTGTTCGCGCAGCTCTCGCACGAGCCGCAGTGCTTCTCGAGCCCTCGATAACAGCTCCAGGTCTCGTAGATCAGATCCCCGATCAGCTCGTAGCACGACCTCAGGAGCTCGCTCTTCCCGATGCCGGCCGCGCTCGGGGCCCACAGCTCTATTCTCCTCTCGCCCCTGAAGTGGCATATCTTGAGAGAGGCCTCCAGGGCGAGGAGGCACTCGGGCGAGCAGTCGGGATATCTGGGCTCCCACGTGTCCTCCCTCGGCCTGACGTCATCGCGTTGGCTGCCCAGGATCACCAGCACTCGCTCGAGCCTCCTCGCGCTCAGGAGCGCGTAGGCGCGGGCCGCGGCGACCGCCGCCATGATCACGTTCCTTATCGGGACCACGACGGTCACGTCGTACTCCTCGGTCACTTCGACGCTCTCGTCCGTGAGCTGAGAGCCGACCCAGAGCCTCCCCAGCGGCTTCAGGTCGAGGACCGTTGGCTCCTCCACGCGCCCCCACTTCCTCTCGCCGGCGATCTCCCTCAGCCTCTCCACGATCCTCCGCAGAGCCTCCAGCTCGCGTTTCGCGGCCTTCTGGCCGTAGTCGAAGAAGAGGGGGGCAACGTCGCACCCTCTGCTGAGCCAATAGACCATCGAGCATACGCTATCCGGCCCGCCGCTGACCGCGGAGACGGCGAGGCATTCGCTCGAGGAGCTCAAGCGCATCGCCGAGCCGCCGAGCGTTGAGGCGTCCGGGGCTTTTTATGCGTGCCGCGGGGGCTCGCTCGGTCCCCGCTCCGCGGCCGCTCATCTCTTGGCGTAGAGCACGAGCTGGTCGGGGGAGCTCGGCGGGGCGTAGAGGGCGAGCTCGCCGAAGCCCTCTTCCTCGAGCAGCCTCTCGACGTCGGAGGGGTCTACCTCGTCCTCGTGAACCTCGACGACGAGCCTCTCGACCAGCCTCAGCTCCCGGCGCGAGCCCTCGAGGACCTCGAGCTCCGCCCCCTCTACGTCCATTTTCAGCAGGTCCACGGGGCCAAGCCTTCTGAGCAGCGCGCCGAGCTCGACGCAGACCACCTCGAGCTCCGCGACGACTTCCGTGTAGCGCTCGACGTGCTCTCTCGAGAGAGAGCTCACGGAGCCGTAGCGTCCGACGTAGAGGGCCCTCCTGCCCCTCCTCCCGCAGAGGGCCAGAGGCGCCGCGGAGGCCGGGCTCAGGCCGTTCAGCTCCAGATTGGTCCTCAAGTAGCCGAGGGCGAAGGGGTTCGGCTCGAGCGCCGTCAGCTCCGCCCGGGCTCCCCCGAGGGCTCGGGCAGCGGCCGAGTAGAGGCCCAGCGAGGCCCCCGCGTCCACGACCCTCCAGCCCGGCCGCGGAATGGACCAGGGCAGCTGGAAGTAATCGGCGTCGAGGAGCACGTGCTCGACGCTCTCGAGCACCTCGGGGAGCCACGAGGTCGGGATCGAGAATCTGAGCCCGTGGCCCGAGAACCTGACGCTGAGAGCTATGCTCCGAGCTCCGACGGCCCTCAGGAGAGGAGTGGCGGCCCGGAGAAGCGCGAGCGGGGGCCGGGGAGCGAGAGCTTTCACGGTAGCTGGAGAGATCTCCAGCTCCGAGGAGCTCTCTTGTAAGCGAACTCGTGGCCGCAGGCCGGGCACCTCACGTACTCGCAGTCTCCCAGCGTCGCCAGCGAGCAGGTCCTGCACGACACGATTCTCGAGTAGCCCACGTCGAATCTGAAGCCGCAGCGGGGACAGGTGACGGCCCCCGTGGCCAGCACACCCCCGCTCCTCGATTTGAGTGCCGAGAGAGGCTATTACGGTTTCCCGCGCGCTGACGTCAGCGCCTCCAGGAGCTCCAGCGGCCTCGGCTCGCGGCCGAGCGAGGAGGAGAGCTCCTCGAGCTCCCTCAGCGCTCGAGCGGCGGCCGGGCAGCTCTCGGGGGCGATCAGCCTCGGGAGCCCCTCTCCATCGTACGAGGCCATGGCCTCGGCCTGCTCGTCCTCGGTGGCCAAGGGGTAGGACAGACAAGCGTAGGGCTTGACCGGTTGCACGGAGCAGGCCCACCCGCGCAGGAGGGGGCAGGGGCGCGGCAGGACTCTAAGTCCCTCGACCTCCGAGAAGATGCTCGCGTCTACCCCCGCCTCGACTAGCTCCTCGAGGTCAAAGTCGTAGATCGGGAGCGGGGGGCCCTCGAGGCAGCACCGAGCGCCGCACGCCTCGCACTCGGAGGGCGTGGAGGGCGAGGTGTTCATGTAGAACTGCGCGACGAGCGCGTAGGCGGCGAACTTGATCTGGGGTAGGAACTCGTATCGCTCCAGCCGCTCTAGCACGCGCCTGAGCTCGCGGGGATCGCCCCTCAGGCCGAGCTTCGCCGCTCTATTGAGGTCGTCGAGTCCCAAGGCGCCTCCAGCTCCATTTCTCTCCTCGTCGGGGGATTCGCCGCGGACCGAGGCGGAGCTCAAGATCTCCCCCCGCGAGACGATTCGAGAGCCCTCGCGATCGCCTCTAGAACGTCGAGGGGCTCCACGCCTATCAGCGCGACCCCGCGCGAGCGCAGCTCTCTCTCGAGCAGCTCCGAGGCCCTCTCTAGCCCTAGAGCTGACAGAGATTTCGCGGGGCCCGCGACGATCTCCTCGAGCAGCTCGTAGCCCTCCTCGGGCTCCACGAAGAAGTCCCCGGAGATGAGCAGCCTCGTCGGCTCCCCGCGCTCGTCCAGCTCGACGCAGGCCTTGACGAGCTTGCCTCCGGGGCGCTTCTTCTCACCGCAGATCGCGCTCCCCACGGCCCACCGCCTCCGGCGAAGCGACGAGCCTCAGGGCCTCGACCTCCTCGGGCGAGAGGAGGCCGCGGACTTTCTCGAGGCACCAGAGGTTCCACTCGAGCCTGGAATACCTTCGCTCGTAGAGCTCTCGGGCCGCGCCGAGCTCGAGCTCGTCGGGGCCGCGCGGCTCGCTGAGCTCGGCCCCCAGGGCCTCGGCGAGGCTCTCGGCCACCGCCCTCCCCACCTCCAGCGGATCGACCCTCCTCCCCAGTTCTCTCTCGACCGTCGTAACCCTCCTGGGCCTGCTCGGCACGAAGCTCTTATCTGATAGCTTCTCCGGCGAGATCTTCAACACCCTCCACAGGACTTCTATGTCGCTCGAGACGAGCATCGCGCCGTGCACGAAGACCCTGCCGGCCGAGATCGAGGCCGCCATGCCGGATATCTTCAGACCTCCGGCCTCGACGTCGTTGAGGGGCCTGTAGGAGGCGCCCTCGACTCCGAGCCCCGAGAGGGCCTCGGCCACCGCCCTCCCCACGAGCTCGAAGGCCGAGCGAGCGTCCTCGACGCCGTGCCTCCTCCTATCGATCGTCAAGGCGTAGTTCAGATTGCCGAGGTCGTGGTAGACCGCTCCTCCCCCCGTGAACCTCCTCACGACTTTGACGCCGAGGGCCGCGCACTGGAGCGCGTCGACCTCGAGGGGCGCGCACTGGAGCCTTCCCACGACCACAGCCCTCTCGTTCCTCCAGAGCCTCAGGACCCCCGAGGCCCCCCCGCGAGGGCCGACGCGGTAGACCGCCTCCTCGAAGGCTAAGTTAAAGAAGGGGTCTCGAGGCCACTCGGCGACGATTAAGTCGAGCATATCGTCTCACGCGGAGAGGAGCTGAGCTCTGCGAGGAGTAAAAGCTTCCCCGCGGCCTCGAAGCTAAAAGGCGGGAACGAGAGGAGTCGTCCCTCGCCGGCCCCGCGAGGAGGGTGGCGAGAGATGACCGCTCCGGGAGGCAGAGTGACGCTCTCCGGCTATTACCTGGCCGAGGGGCCGCTGAGGCTGAAGGTCGTCCGCGGACTCGTCGAGGTGACGGGCAAGACGCTAGAGCCCGGCTCCGAAGTGGTCGTGCCGGCGGCCAAGGCCACGCTCGTCGAGACCGCGGAGAGCGAGGCCGAAGTCGAGGTGAGGGGGGGCTCTATGTCTAAGTGCGAATCCTCCACGGTGCCCCCGGAGTGGCGCTCCTTCATCGAGGAGCTCGCCAGCGAGAAGAGGGGGTTGACGTTGCTGGTGGGACCGGTCGACAGCGGCAAGACGTTCCTCGCGACGTACGCGGCAAATAAGCTCATGGGCTACTCGATAAGGGTCTCAGTGATCGACGGGGACGTGGGCCAGTCCAGCATAGGTCCCCCGACCACGGTCGGTCTGGGCGTCCTCGAGTCGCAGGTGGCATTCCTCGAGGAGGTGGAGCCTAGAGCGATGTACTTCGTGGGCTCCACGTCGCCTGCCGGACACCTGCTCCCGACGCTAGTTGGGATCGCGATGCTGCGCGAGATAGGCTCGAGCCTGAGCGACTCCGTGCTCGTGGACACGCCGGGCCTCGTCTTCGGGGGGCCCGCTCGAGCCCTCCACTATCACTTGGCTGAGAGCTTGAGGCCCACGAGAGTGGCTCTCCTTCAACACTCGCGCGAGCTCGAGCATTTGGCTAAGCTCCTTAAGAGCGTCGGCGTCGACGTGCTCGCGCTGCCGGCCTCTCCTTACGCGCGTAGGAGGAGCAGAGAGGAGCGCAGAGTTCTACGAGAGAGAGCGTTCTTCAATTACTTCGCGAGGAGGGGGGCGCGCGAGCTGCGCGTGGACCTGAAGCGCGTTCCTCTCTTGGGGTCTTTCATTGGGAGCGGCGAGGAGGCTCCCGATGAGCTGCGCCGGCTCGTCGAGGAGACGCTGAGGTGCCGCGTCAGCTATTGCGAGCTATCTACGGACTCTCTCGTCGTCGTAACAGATGGCGAGAGGAGCTCGGCGAGTCGCGAAGCCCTCGAGAGGTTGAAGGCGTCGCTCGAGCGCGGCGAGCAGGGCCCCGAGAGAGTAGTGAGGGTCCTGAAGAGGGGCTTCGAGGAGGGTCTCGTGGTCGGGCTCTTGGAGCGCGGAGGCCTCTGCGTAGAGGTCGGGGTGTTGAGGAAGCTGGACCTCGGCGAGCGAGCGGCGATCGTGTTGACCCCGCTCGGCTCGCTAGATCGCGTGACCGCGCTCAGGCTCGGGAGCGTCAGGCTCGACAGCAATTTGCGCGAGGTCGAGAGGCTGGATCCTGGCTTCGCGTGAATTTCGCGAGCAGCGAGGGGCGCCATGTCTAACAGGTCTTGGCTCATCGAGGGGAGGGCTCGGTGGTGCTACCTAGCCGTCGCGTTGCTCGGCTCCGGCAATGCCGCTTATTACGTCTATACGAGAGCGATCGTGGCGGCGAAGGTCGAGGACAGCTACGCCTTCGCCGTGATGCTAGGCGCCTTCGAGAGCTCTCCGGCCCTCCTGGCAGCGCTCTTAGCCTTCTACTTCGATAGAGCGGGGCGCAGGCTCTCCTCTCTGTTGGGCCTCGGCGGAGCCTGCGCCGCGATCTCGATGGGCCTCATCGATGTGAGACTCTACCCCTATGCCGCTTTCGCCGTCTTCCTGGCCGTGAGCTCCTATCAGTCGGTGCTCTACGGGGCCGTGCTGCACGAGGTCTCCGGCCGAGCGAGGTCCTTCGGCCTCTTCGGCGCGATGGGCTCGCTCGGTTGGTCCGTCGGAGGTTTGCTGCCCGGCCTCATTGTGGCAGCCGGAGGAGGGGAGAGAGCGGTCTTCGCCTCGGTCTCCGCTCTCTACGCTCTCTCCTCGCTCGTTGGTCTAGCCTCGATCCCCGAAGGGAGAGCCGCCGCTCCTCCCTCTCTCGCCGATCTGAGAGAGGGGCTGAGCCTCAATCTAGCGCGCCTAGTCGCTCTGCTGCTGGGCTCGGCGGGGCAGGGGATTCTGATCAGCGCGGCCGGCGTCAAGCTCTACCGACAGACGAGCGATCTGCTGACCTTCGGGGCGGCGGCCGCGACGCTCACGGGTCTCCCGAGCCTCGCGGCTAGACCGATAGCGGGGGCGGCCGTGGACTCCGTGGGTCCGCGCGGAGTCCTCCTCCTATCTCTATTGGGCTACGCCGCTCTGGCCCTGCTCCTCCCGAGCGCATCGGGGGCCTTCTACGTGGCTCTGTGGGCGCTCCCCGTGTATCCCTTCTACGAGGTCTCCAGCTACACGCTCCTCTCGAGACTCATGCCCCCGGCTCTCCAAGCTACCGCGGCAGGGCTCGTGGCCGCGAGCCTGTCGATTAGCGGCCTCGTGAACTACGCTCTATTTCTTGGAGCATTGCGGGGGAGAGGGTTCGCCGAGATGATGTCGTTCTCTCTCGCTCTGCTCGCTGCCTCCGCGGTCGTCCTCGCCGCGTGTCCGAGCGGCGCTCGTGGAACGGTTAAATCGCCGGCGCGAGAGAGATCCGGGGGCTCGAGTTGAGCGGGCGCATAGCGCGCGCCGCGGTAGGATCCGACGACAATTACGGCGTGGTCAAGTTCGTGGCGGAGTACCTCGCCTCTAAGGGGTTCGAGGTGATCCCCGTGGGCAGCCTGAAGACAGGGAAGCCGGAGCCCTGGCCTCTGGTCGGGTACGAAGTCGGGAAGCTCGTCAGCGGGGGAGAGGTCGCCTTCGGAGTGGTCGTATGCTATACCGGCACGGGTGTCTCGATAGCGGCCAACAAAGTCAGAGGGGTCCGAGCCGCTCTCTGCTTCGACGCCAAGACGGCTGAAGGCGCGAGGAGGTGGAACGACGCCAACGTTCTGGCTCTGAGCGCTAGGCTCCTCAGCCAAGAGCTTGCCAAGGAGATAATCGATGCGTGGCTATCCGTCGAGAGGCCCGACGAGTCCGAAAGCGAGAACATCAGAGTGATCGCGAGCCTGGAAGAGGCGGAGAGCGCTGGAGCCCGCCGCGCCGCTCGACGCGCTCGCAGAAAACGATCCGAGTGAGAGATCCGCGGGAGTTTATTTCATCCTCGACTCGAGAGCCCTCTTCACGAGCTCCGCGGCCTCGAGGGGGGTCCTGCCGACGGGGACCCCCGCCTCCTCGAACGCTTTTATCTTGGACTCCGCCGTTCCTCTCCTCCCCTCAATGATCGCGCCGGCGTGGCCCATCTTCTTGCCCGGTGGAGCCGTGACGCCCGCTACGTAAGCTACGACGGGCTTCTCGAATCCCCGCGCGATGAACTTCGCGGCCTCCTCTTCCATCGTTCCTCCTATCTCGCCTATCAGCAGGACCCCCTTGGTCTCTTCGTCTTCTTCGAACATCTCTAGGACGTCCACGAAGTCTAACCCGGTGATCCTGTCGCCGCCTACGCCTATCACCGTGGTCTGACCCACTCCGAGGCGAGATAGGTACTGGCAGACCTGATACGTCAGGGTCCCGCTCCTCGAGACCACCCCCACTCCTCCCCCCTCTTTGCGCGAGAAAGCGCCCGTCGGCATGATCCCCAAGTGCGCTACGCCGACGCTGAGCACGCCCGGCGTATTGGGTCCTATCATGATGGTGCCAGACTCCTTGGCTCTCCAATACATCTTGAGTTCGTCATGCACCGGGATCCCCTCGGTTATGACGACGACCAAGTCTAAACCGGCCTCGACAGCTTCCATGAAGGCGTCGGGAGCGGCGGGGGCCGGGACGAAGATTATTGAGGCGTTGGCTCCGGTCTCCTTCACCGCCTCCTCGACGCTATCATAGACGGGGACTCCGTGGACCCTCTCGCCTCTCTTGCCCGGTCTGACGCCGGCCACGATCTTCGTCCCGTAGTCCAGCATCCTTCTGACGTGGAAGGAGGCTTGTCTCCCGGTTATGCCCTGAACGACCACGCGCGTGCT
Organism: Fervidicoccaceae archaeon; assembly: GCA_038878695.1. Lineage (NCBI taxonomy): Archaea > Thermoproteati > Thermoproteota > Thermoprotei > Fervidicoccales > Fervidicoccaceae > Fervidicoccaceae archaeon. The sequence continues at coordinate 107,371 of JAVZVD010000003.1, read as the reverse complement.
CTCGTTGACCAGCACGACCACGTCTCATCCCCCGGCCAGCTGAGCCGCCAGCTTGGCCCCTTCCTCCATGGTGGAGACCACGTAGATCGCGAGCCCGCTTCCCCGCGAGAACTCCTCCAATATGGCCCTCCCCTCCTCCTCGTTCGTGCCGGTGAGCCTAATCACGAAGGGAATGCTCGGTCTCAGAGCTCGGAGAGCCTCTACGATGCCTCTGGCCACTTCGTCGCACCTCGTTATCCCGCCGAATATGTTCATGAAGACGACCCTCACGGACTCGTGCGTCAGTATTAGCTCGATCGCTCTCTCGACCACCTCGCTCGAGGCGCCGCCCCCCACGTCGAGGAAGTTGGCCGGTCTGCCTCCCACGAATTGCACGAGATCCATCGTAGCCATGGCCATTCCAGCGCCATTGGCCAGAATCCCGACGTTCCCCTCGAGCTTGACGTAATTCAGGCCCATCTCGCTCGCCATCCTCTCTAGAGCGTCGGCCTGCGTGTACTCTATCACGCTCTCCAGCTCTCGGTGCCTGAAGAGGGCGTAATCGTCTACGAACAGTCTAACGTCGGCAGCTACGAGCTCCCCCGACGCGGTCAAGACGAGCGGGTTCACCTCTATCAGCTCCGCGTCCAGCTCCACCATGGCCTTGTAGAGGGCCCTGATCAAGGTTGAGGCCTCGACCGCTTGAGGGTCCGGGAGAGAGAGCTTCTGAACGGCTCTCCTAACATGATGGTCCCAGAGACCATAGAGGGGGTGTATCTTCAACCTCAGGAGCTTTTCGGGGCTCTTTTCGGCGATTTCCTCGACGTCCATCCCTCCCTCGCTACTGACTATCAACGCTATCGCTTTCTCGACTCTATCGAGCGATAGACCTACGTAGAGCTCCCTCTCGATCTCGAGCTTCTCCTCAACGTAGAGCTTCCTAACGATGTGCCCCTTGAACACTCGACCGAGAAGTTCCGAGGCGACGCGGGCCGCCTCCTCGGGACTCGAGGCTGTTCTTATGGCTCCAGCCTTTCCTCTCCCGCCAACGAGGATCTGCGATTTGAGGACGACTGGCCGCCCGAGCTTCTCGGCGATCGCGGCGGCCTCCTCCGGCGTCTCCGCAACTTCTCCGCGCGGGATCTTAACCCCGTACCTCTCGCTCAGAATTCTCTTAGCTATGTACTCCTGGAGCTGCAACGGTCTCATCCGCGGAGCTCGGCGCTGCCTCGGTTATTCTCTTTTTCCCCTCGGGGCGCGCCGACCGCTCTCGGTACATCGTGCCGCGTCGAGAGAGGCTTTCACCAGAGCATCGAAGGGCTCTAACCCTTCCTCGAAGATCAATCTATAGAGTCTCGCGTAGTGTTCTCTCACCTCTCTCGAGTAGGTCTCGTAGAGCTCGGCGTCGACGATCACTCCTCTCTCGTCCTCGAACCAACCGGGGCACTTCTCATCGAGCTCCAACGTCGAGAGCCCCGGCGATAGGGGGAGTGCCGGGTAGAGTCTGCACCTCATCGGCCTGCACTCGTAGACTTTGCAGCGGTAGCGTCCGCCTTCGAGCTCCAAGAACACGCACCTTCCCCGGTGATCTCCGGCGAGGACCGCGAAGGGCAGGAAATCCGCGACCACGACCTTGGAGTAGATCAGCAGGAAGTCCCTTGGTCCGACGCCGACTCTCTCGGCGAGCCTAATCACGTCGAATATCGTGAGAGAGACGTTCGGGCCCGTGCTACAGCATAGAGCGCAGCGTCTGCACTCGAAGCCTATTCCCCTCGCTCCAGCCCCGACGCGTATCCTGCCGCCTCGTCTTCTCAAGCGCGGCGCCCTCTCGTCGATCGATGAGAGCCTAGGAGGAGTTCGAGCCTGACGAAGTAAGCTCGAGGGACGCGCCCCCTCTCGTCGAATTCTACGCCCTCGAGCTCTAGCAATCTACGCTTCATCTTCTCGCGCCCCCCGAAGCTGTAACTGCCGAGGCTGCCGTTTGCTTTGATGACTCGGTGGCACGGCACGATGATGGGCTCTCTGTTTCGCGCCAACATTTTTCCCACGGCTCGCGGGCTGAGGCCCAGCGCAGCCGCTAGGTCGCCGTACGTGGTAACGCGACCCAGAGGTATCAGCTGGAGCAGAGCTCGCAGCGCCTCCTCCAAGTCCTCTGTCGAAGCTCTCTTGACTCCTCTCGAAGTCCAGATCAGCAAAAACTGCCACCGCCGCCGCTCGCCGTCCTCGCAAACTTTTCTGAGACTGAGGTAATTTTTACGTAGACGAGCTAGGTAGGCGTGGTGGACCGTTTGAGTTGCTTTATTAGAACCTCGCTGAGCATACTCTTCGCGGACCCCACCGCCGCGCCTCGCGTCTTCGAGAAGCTTTTCTCGAGCATGAGCCAGGGAGTCAGGCTGAGAGGGTTGGCGGCGGGCCGCTTGGGCGAGGGCTGCGTGATTCTCACGTCGCTCGAACATCGCCGAGAGGCGCAACGCGCCCTCGCCCCTATTGAGCTCCCGGCGCTGAGGATCGAGCTGTTCTGCGAGAATCCCGACTCCGTCCTCGAGTGCTTAGAGAAGATTAGGAGCGCCCTAGAGGGCGAGGTCTACACCAGCTCGATAATCTGAGCAAGGGCGCCTGGCGGCCCCGGGGGGATTCGAACCCCCGACCACCGGCTCTCTCCGGCTATCGCGAGCCCCCGGGGGTATCGCGGTCGGATTAGGAGGCCGGCGCCCTATCCTGGCTGGGCCACGGGGCCTCCGATATCCCAAATTTTGGGAGGAGACGCGGCTCATTTATCGTTTACTCCCGAGGCTACCCAATGATTTTGAGCATCGTCGCTAGGAACACGTCGCCGGCCTCCTCCCTCGGCTGACTATTCTATCTCGTCGCACGGCTCGCTCCTCGAGGGCTAGCCGACGCGCCCACTCGCTCCAGTACTCTGAGAGCTCCCTCACCTCGATATCGGTCAAGTCGAGGCTCATCATCGCTCTCGCCAGTTCCGCGGCCAAGTGCGAGTCGAGGACTAGGGGCACGTTGAGGTCCGCCGCCGCTCTCCTTATCTTGTAATCCAAACTAGGCGCGTGGCCCGAGGTGAGGACTAGACCTACGCGTCTTTCGGCGAGGAGGCCCAACGCTTTGGCTCTGTTCACTCTTTCGAGGCCTTGCACCTCGGCCTCCTCGAGCGTGAGGGTCTCGACTCCCATCCTCTCTAGAGCGTCCGCGGCCTCCTCGAGCATTCTCCTGGCGTCCTCGTCGAACGCGTAGACCAGCGCCGCTTCCCCCTCTCGCAGTAATCGATTAGGCGTGGCCGAGAGCCAACTCTTCAGGAGGGCCGCTTCGTATACTCTGTCGAGCGACGCTACTTCTCCCGTGCTCCTCATCTCCGGCCCGAGAGCTGGGTAGGAGCCTCTGAGCTGGGCCCAGGAGAATTGGGGGCTCTTGACGGCCCAGGAGTTAGCCGGGATCTCGTAGAAGACGCCGGGCTCGCCCAAGTCCATGGAGCCCTTCACGATGACGTCCGCGGCCAATTCCATCAGATTCACTCCACGAGACTTACTCGAGAACGGCATAGACCTGCTGGCTCGTAGGTTCAACTCAATTATGCTCACCTGCCCGTCTCTAACGAGGAATTGAATGTTGAAGGGCCCCCTTATCTCGAGCTCTGATGCTAGACGCACCGCCGCCTCGTGCATCTGCTTTATCGTTGAGTCGTCGAGGGTTCTCGGTGGAGTCACCATGGTAGCGTCTCCGCTGTGTACTCCCGCGGGCTCGATGTGCTCTAAGACTACTCCCACCACTCTGCTTGAGTCCGATACGGCGTCGATCTCGACCTCTCGGGCCCTCTCGAAGAACTTCGAGACTACGACGGGATAGCTCGGCGAGACCCTCGCGGCAGCCTCGAGAAAGGCTCTCAACTCCTCCGCGTTCCTGGCAATCTTCATGGCCGAGCCGCTGAGCACGTAGCTCGGCCTCACTATGACGGGGTAACCCGTCTCCTCCGCGAATCTGAGAGCCTCCTCGACGCTCGATGCCTCGGTCCAGGGAGGCTGCTTGAGCCCGAGCCTCTCGACTAGCTCGGAGAACAGATGCCTCGCCTCGGCTACGTGGACGCTGTGACCGCTCGTGCCCAATAGGAGTAGCCCTTTCTCTTGCATCTTCTTAGCGAGGTTGTTGGCTATCTGGCCTCCGGCAAAGGCCACGACTCCGTAGAACTTCTCGTGCTCGTAGACGTCGAGCACTCTCTCTAGCGATATCTCGTCGAAGTATAACGTGTCGTTGACGTCCCAGTCCGTCGAGACGGTCTCCGGGTTGTAGTTGAGCACCACCGTCCTGACCCCCCTCGCTCTTAAGGCCTGGGCCAGCGTCACGACGGCCCAATCGAACTCCACGGAGACTCCGATTCTGAAGACGCCGGCCCCCACGATGAGAACCTTGTTTCGATCCTCCTCGCGCGCCCTCGGAACATCGTCCTCGGAGGCCCCGTACGTGACGTAGAGATAATTCGTCACGGCAGGCCACTCGGCCGCCAACGTATCGATCTGCTTGACTCTCGGTCTGAGCTCTAGCTTCTTCCTAAGCTCCGCGACCTCCTCGACGCCGAGCCCCGTGGCCCTCGCTATCTGCTCGTCGCTGAACCCGTATTCCTTGGCTAGCCACATCAGCTCCTCGAGATCGCCTCGAGCGTTTCGCAGCGCCTGCTCGAGAGAGACCAGATCCTCTATGACGCGCACGAAGAACTTGTCCACGCCTAGCGCTCTACTCACCTCCTCGACCGTGGCTCCGAGCCTCAGGGCCTTGGCGGCGTGGAGGGGCCAATATGGCTCCCACCTCCTCAGCCTCTCCATGACCTTCTCGAGCTCTTCGTCCTCGTAGTAGTAGTCCCCTCCAACGACGCCCGGCTCCCCGATGTCCAGCATCCTGAAGGCCTTCTGGAACGCCTCGTGGAGGTTTCTGCCTATCGCCATGACCTCGCCCACGCTCATCATCTCGGAGCCGAGCATAGGCGAGACCCCCTCGAACTTCTCGAGGTCCCACCTCGGCACTTTGACCACCACGTAGTCGAGGCTCGGCTCGAAGCAAGAGCACGTGACCCCCGTGACTTTGTTGATCACTTCGTCCAGCGTGTAGCCCAGCGCCAGCTTCGCTGCTATGTAAGCGAGCGGGTAGCCCGTGGCCTTGCTGGCGAGGGCGCTGCTCCTGGACATCCTCGGGTTAGTCTCTATCACGTAGTAGCTCTCGCTGCTCTTCGGGTCGAGGGCCAGCTGCACGTTGCACTCGCCGATTAGGTCGATGGCGTTGGCCACTCCTATGCTGGCCAGCCTGAGCGTTTGATACTCGTAGTCCGTCAGCGTCTGGCACGGCGCGATTACTATGGAGTCGCCCGTGTGGACTCCCATAGGGTCGGCGTTCTCGAGACACGCCACCGCCACGGAGTTCCCGCGCGAGTCCCTAACCACTTCGAACTCTACTTCTTTCCAGTGATGGAGGTACTTCTCGACGAGCACCAAGCCTATGCCGCTGTGAGCGAAGGCTTTGAAGAGCCTGCGCTCGAACTCCTCGCGGTTCCAGGCTATGAAGCTCCCGCGGCCTCCCAAATTGAAGCTGACGCGAACTATAACGGGGTAGCCCAGTAGATCGGCCGCTCGGAGGGCTTCCTCGACGCTCGTGGCCGGGCCGCTGGGCGGGACGGGAAGACCGGCGCGCTTCATGGTCTCTTTGAACTTCTCGCGATTGAGGGCCTTCTCGACGCCCTCGATGGGCGTTCCGAGCACTCGCACACCATATCGACCGAGGACTCCTCTCTTGCTCAGCTCCACTCCGGCGCTGAGAGCAGCTTGGCCGCCGAATCCTATCATGATGCCATCCGGTCTCTCTCGCTCTATCACTTTCTCGAGGAAGTACGATTGTATGGGGACGAGGTACACTCTATCGGCTAGTTTGTGGCTCGTCTGTATCGTAGCAACGTTGGGGTTGACGAGGACGGTTTCGATGCCCTCCTCCGCCAGGGCCTTGAGAGCTTGGCTCCCGCTATAGTCGAATTCGGCCGCCTCGGCTATCTTGATAGCGCCCGAGCCTATCAGGAGCACCTTCTTCGGGAGCTCCATGACTCATCGGGCTCTCTGCGCCAATTTCAAGAAGAGGTCGAAAACCCACGTGGTGTCGCGAGGCCCGGGCGAGGCCTCGGGGTGGAATTGGACCGTGACGACGGGCCTCTTCTCGTGAATCAATCCCTCGACCGTTCTATCGTCCACGTTCACCATGCTCAACTTGAATCCGGTTCCGTCTAAAGACCTCGGGTCGAGCGCGTATCCGTGGTTCTGAGTCGTCACGTAGCACCTCCCGTCGCTTAGATCTTGGACTGGCTTGTTCGACCCTCTGTGGCCGTATCTGAGCTTGTAGACGGAGGCGCCAGACGCTATGGCCAAGAGCTGGTGGCCGAGGCATATGCCGAGGGCGGGCGTGCCGTACTCGAGCACCGCGCGAGCCGACTTAATCACGTCGCTTAGCAGAGAGGGGTTGCCGGGGCCGTTGCCGAGCACCACGCCCAGCGCTCCCTGCTCCCACACGTGCTTGATCGGGTCATCTCCGCATGGGATCCTCAGGACGGCCAGTCTCCTCGAGAGGAGCTCCCTCAGTATCCCGTACTTCACGCCGCAGTCGACCACGACGACGAGCCCTCTCACGCCGCTCTTCGGCTCGTGAAGCGTCGGCTCCTTCACCGTGACCTGATCGACGAATCTCGTGTCGTCGTATCTCTTGGACCTCTCGAGGAGACGGGCGAGTTCTTCGGATTTGGGCCCTTCCTCGTTCTCGGGATAAACCGAGAGGGCCGCCATCATGGTGCCCTTCTCTCGTAGCCTCTTGACGAGGGCTCTCGTATCCACGTGGGATGCCCCCGGCACGCCTTCCCTGGCGAGCCACTCGTGCAGGCTACACTCGCTGGCCCAATGACTCGGCTCGGTCTCGTAGGCCACAACCAGGCCCTCGACTTGAATTCTGTCCGATTCGTAGTTCAGCGGGATGCCCTCGAGCGTCATGAGCCTGCTGGGGACGCCGTAGTTGCCCACGAGCGGGTGCGTTACGACGAGGATCTGCCCTCTGTACGATGGGTCGGTCAGACTCTCCGGGTAGCCCACCATGGAGGTCGTGAAGACTATCTCGCCTACGCGGGAGCCGGGGAAGCCGAAGCCGCAGCCCTCGACGAATAATCCGTCCTCGAGGAGGAGCGCGGAGCGAAGACCGTGCCTGCATCGCTTAGGGCGCGGGCCGTTGCTCCGCTGGCTCTCTTCGTCCAAACGCGACCCTCCTAGGCGGGGAGGACGCCCCTTTATAACTATTTCGTCGTCCACGTCACATCATCAGACGCCCAGATCGAGCTCAAGGCGGGTAGGGTCTACCGAGGCTCTCGGGAGCTCCTGAGCGCCTCCTGAGCGGCTCGAACGATAACACGACGAGTAGGACGATTACCATTAGGTAGGGCAGAGACCTCAACAGCACCCCGCCCGCTCCTATATATGGAGCGAGGATGAATCTCAGCTGCATGAGACCGCCGAAGACGTAGGAGAGGACGAGAGCTCTGAGGGGATTCCACGAGGAGAATATGACCACGCCTATGGCCAACCAACCTCTTCCCGCGGTTATTCCCTCGAACCATCCAGGGCTCATGACGAGTGTTACGTACGACCCAGCTATCCCCGCTGTAGCTCCCCCCAGGACCGTCGTCACCATCCTAGTCAACAACACGTCGTGTCCGAGGGCCTCGGCCGCCGCCGGATCTTCGCCGCACGCTCTAACCTTGAGGCCCAACTTCGTCTTGAACAGAGCGAGCCACAGCGCCACCGACAGCAACATCGACGCATAGACTATGGGATCTAATCTGTCTAATCCCCCGAGCAGAGGCACGGAGCCGAGAGGCCCTAAATCGACCGTGATCTCTATTGGGTTGCCTCTGAGGCCCACGTGCTTCGACGCGACGAGGCTCGCGAGGCCCATTCCCACGATCGTTAATGCGAGGCCGCTCACCACTTGGTTACCTCGCAGTCTCACCGCGACCAAAGCGTGCACGGCCGAAAGGGCCGCGGCCGCGAGCACCGCCGCGGCGATCCCGAGCCATGGGCTCTCGGTTGTCAAGGAGACGACGAACGCCACCGCTCCGCCAACCGCTACCAAGCCCTCGAGTCCGAGGTTCAAGACGCCCGACCTCTCGGCGAAGATCTCGCCAAGAGCCGCCAAGAGGATCGGAGTCCCGTACTCTATCGAGAGCCTCACGAACGAGTTGAGGTGCTCCGCGTCCACGCGAGCTCACCGACCCGATGTGCGTCTCTTCGGCAATCCCGGCACGGCCAGAGCGAGAAGTAGCACTCCCTGAAACACCATGGTCGTGGCCACGGGAACCTTGTGCAAGATCTCGATGTATGCTCCCGCTTCGTAAATCACGCCCAAGAGGAGAGAGGCCGGCAGCACTAGTGCGGGGTGAAGATTAGCCAACCACGCCGCTATTATTGCCGTGTAGCCGTAGCCGGGCGAGACCCTTGAGGACTCCATGAGGACTCCCAACATCGTGGAAGCAACCACGAAGCCTCCGAGCCCAGCTAGCGCGCCGCTAAGTGTCGCCATCCACGTGAGGAGAGAGCGGTGGTCTATTCCACTGGCCTCGGCGACGGTACGACTGGCTCCCACGACCTTGACCTCGTAGCCGTATCTAGTGAGCTCGAGTAGAACTAGGACCAACGCGGATAATGCAACGCACGCGAGCAGAGCGTCGGAGATCTCCAGCCTCGCCTGGGCGGGAATGGGTGGACTTCTTATGAAGCCGTAGGCTCTCGGGTCGCGCAGAGGGCCCCTAACGATGTAGTCGAATATCGCCGCTGCCACGTAATTCATCATGAGAGTCGAGAGGACTTCATTCACTTCGAGCCTGGCCCTGAGATAGGCTGGCAGCAGGGCCCACAGGCCTCCGCTGGCCGCGGCCGCGGCCAGCGAGATCAGAGCGAGAGCTCTCGAGTCGACCTCGTTGGAGAGCGTCACCGCGCAAGCCGTGCCAACGAGCATTCCGACGAGGAGCTGCCCCTCGGCTCCTATGTTCCAGTAACCCATCTTGAAGGCCACGACGAGGCCTAGCGCGGAGAACGCCACGGGGAGAGACCTAACAATGCTCCTCTCGAGGCTCTTCGAAGTAGCTAGGACTCCGCCGAGAGACGTCAGGATCTCAATAGGATGGACGCCGTACAAGGCGTAGAGCAAAGCCGCGTATATAGCGAAGGCCGCGGTGAAGGCCGCAGCTACCCTAGCCGCGTGGCGCAGCGCCCTGCTCCGCTCCCTCACTCTCGACGCCTCTCCTCGAGCTCTCCCCGAAGCTCACGCCCTCTCCGGCGATCATCATGTAGCCGAGCTCCTCGACGCTGATGCCTCGATCGAAGGGCCCTAGTATTGTTCCATCGAACATCACCGCGAGCTTGTCCGAGACTTCCATCAGTTCCTCGAGCTCCTCGGAGACGAGCAGCACCGCCGTTCCCGCGCGTGCTAACTCTAAGATCTCGGAGCGAATCTCGGCGGTGGTCTTTGCGTCGAGTCCAGCGGTTGGGTTATGAGCGACGAGCACCCTCGGTCTCAGCGATAGCTCTCTGGCAACGATTAGCCTCTGTATATTCCCACCCGATAGGGTGTCGACGGGCGCTCTCAGGTCGGGAGCCTCTATCTTATAGCTTGAGGCTATACTCTGCGCCAGTCTCAACGCCTCGCTCGGCTTCAGCAGGGGACCGCGCCTCAACGCCAAAGACGCGTGGTGTTTCAGCAGTAGGTTCTCGGCTACGCTGAGGCCCCGAGCGACTCCTCTACCAAACCTACTCTCCGGTATGTAAGCGAGGCCTAACTCGATCCTCTTCTTGACGCTCGCTCGGCTGACGTCCTCGCCGGCCAAGATCACGGAGCCTCTCTCGATGCGCCTAAGGCCTACGAGCGCCTCCACGAGCTCTAGCTGTCCGTTGCCGGCCACGCCGGCGACGCCGAAGATCTCGCCGCGCCTAACGTCAAAGGATGCCCCCTTGACCGCCCACCTTCCTCTATCGCTCTTGACCCACAGGTCTCGCACCACGAGCACGGGCTCCCCCACCATCTTATCGACGCGGCTCTCGAGCTGCTCCACGCTCTCCCCGAACATCATGGCGATCAGAGTCGAGCGATCCACCTCGGCCCTCTTGAGCGTTCCCACGCGCTTACCTCGCCTCATCACGGTTATCCTATCGCATATCTCGAGGGCCTCCCACAGCTTATGAGTTATGAAAATCACGGCTTTGCCCTCGCTCCTCAGCCTGCGGAGCACCTCGAATAGCGAGCGGACTTCGATTGGAGATAAGGCGGAGGTGGGCTCGTCGAGTATGAGCAGCGTCGCCCCGAGCGCGAGAGCTCTCAGGAGCTCTGCTCTCTGCTTCTCCCCGGTGGACAGCTGCCACGCGTACGCTCTCGGGTCCACTTTCAGTCCGTATCTAGACGAGAGCTCTCTCAGCCTCCTCTCCGCCTCATGCGCGTTAAGGTCGATCGAGGCCCCGGCCGCGGCCAGCAACACGTTCTCCAAGACGGTCAGCTTCGGTATCAACGTGAAGTGCTGCGCCACCATGGCTATGCCTCTCCTCAGGGCTTCGCGAGGGCTCCATCTCTTAGGCCTCTCGCCCCAGACGATCACTTCCCCCTCATCTGGCTCGACGAGCCCGTAGAGCACGTTCACTAGCGTGGTCTTGCCCGCTCCGTTCTCGCCCAACAGGCAGTGGATCTCCCCCACGCACACCTCGAAATCGACGCAGTCGTTGGCCACGACGTTCGGATATCTTTTAGAGATTCGCCTAAGCTCCGCGGCCTTCTCGCAGCTCGCTTCGCTCAAGACCTCGCGCTCCCCTAAGAGTTTCCAGCGCTCTAACCTCGGGTGTCGATGAGAACTTAAATGGCTAAAAAACGAGCGGGCGAGAGAGCTCAGCCGATGCGCTCGACGTTATCGAGGAACCACTGCATCTCCCAGAGGTCGTCGTGCGAGGCTCTCTCGCCGCGCGCGATCCTAACGCGGCCCTCGTTATCGAGTATATCGCGCGGCTCCTTCTTCACGGGGTCGTAGCCGCTGAAGGGTTCGTAGAGCAGCTCCTTCATCTGCTCGTAGAGAATTTTAGCCGCTCCGAGGACGTTGCTCGGCACGACCTCGGTCTTCACCCTCGCCAAGTAAACGACTCCTTCGGGCTGACCCATCGCGCTCTTTTCCGGGCTCTTCATCCATCTGACGGGCTCGAAGTCTCCGAGCCTCGCCCAGATGTCCTCGCTCATTGAGGCGCCCGCGTAGTATTTGGCCAAGATGTATTCGTAGATCGGGCCCCAGTTCACGATCTGCCCGGTCAGATGGGCATTAGGCCCGTATTGATACATATCGCTGTAGTGGCTGAAGCTCCATACCCTTTTGTTGTACTTCGTCTGATACTCTTCGGCCACCTGGAGAACGGTCGGCGAGTCCTCGGTGTAGGCGATGACATCGACATTGTACTGGTCCACCAATATCTTGGCAGCGAGCCTAGCCTGCTCCGGCGTGAACCACGCTCCCAGCTCGCTCGAGACGTAAACCTTCACATCTCCCTTTCCGGCCAGCCTAGCTCCGTCTCTGGCGCCGAGGGCGAAGGCGTTGAGGTGCCTGATGACCTCCGGTATGAGGAAGGCCGGTACGTAGCCGAGTCTGCGAGTCTCCGTTACGGCTCCCGCGATAAAGCCGTTGAGGTAGTACACCTGGTAGAGCTCGGCGAAGTACGTGCCCACGTTGGCAGCTCTCTTGTAGCCGCTGCAGTGCCAGAACCACTTATCTGGATACGCTTTCCCGGCCTCTATCGTGGCGTCCATGAAGCCGAAGCTCGTCGTGAAGACCACGTCGAATCCTTGCTCCACGAACATCTTGATCGCGCTGAACGCCTCGGGCTCTGGCACGCTCTCCTTATATCTCGCCTCGAGCCAAGGGAATCTCTTCTCGACGTATCTCCTGCCGAGCTCGTGCGCGTGAGTCCATCCGTAATCTCCTATCGGCCCAACGTAGATCCACGCGGCCTTGACGCGCCTCGGCGGAGGAGTCACCGTGGCCGTTCTCGTGACGGTAGCAGTCGTGGTCCTCTCTACTATCCTCGTCGGCGCGGCCGCTCTACCGACGGCGTAGCCCAGGACTCCGGCAACGGCGGCCGCGCCCGCCGCTCCGATGAGGGCTCTCCTGGAGGTCCTAGGACCCGAGGACAATATCCTCCACCCAATGAGGCACCCGACGAGGATCGAGATGCGGATCTCCGCGCTCTCCCTAAAAGACTTATAGGGAGGGAATTGGGGGCCGAGGGCTCATTCGTGGTAGAAATTCGAGAGCAATGTTCGATCAGAGCCCCTCAGGGCTTCCTCAGCACACAGGCGAAGAAGCCGGGGGAGTCGTGCTCGCCCGGCACGAATCTCGCTGCAGCGTGATCGGTTAGCAACGATTGAGGGAATGGCGTTGGTGGTTCCTCCGGCTTGAGCCCGAGCTCTCTCCGAGCCCACGCGATCAGGTCCTCATTCTCTTCTCGCGTGAGCGTGCACGTCGAATACGAGATGAGCGCCCCAGGCGCGGCCGCGCGGGACGCCTCAGCGAGCAGCCTCCTCTGAAGCCTCACTAGCGCGTCGAGCTTCTCGCGCGTCAGCTCGAAGCGCAATCTCGGCCTAACGCCGAGGCCGCTGCACGGCGGGTCCACGAGAACTCGAGTGGGTCTTAGGCCGGCCAAGAGAGAGGAGATCCTGCGCGAGTCTGCTTTCATTACTGCTATCCCTCGATGGCCGAGCCTCTTGACGTTCTCGATCAATCTTCCGACTTTCTCGATGGTGTGGTCAACTGCGATCACGAGAGCTCTGCCTCTACTGAGCTCGTAGACGTGCGTCGCCTTGCCCCCCGGCGATGCCGTGGCATCCAACACTACGTCGTGCTCCCGCGGCGAGAGCATACGCCCAACGAGCATCGAGGGAAGGGCTTGATCGTATATGAGCCCCTCTCGATAGGCCTCGGTCTCCCTCATCTTCGGAGCCCTATAGGGGCTAGCCTCGACCTTCACCGCGAGCCCTCGTCTCTCTCCGCGCGCCAGCGGGTTGTCGACCAGGGTTCCCCACCCAACGACTCTGCCGTCCGGGTCTACCACGTGTACTCTCCGTCCTACTTCTCCTCGCACCGAGACGACGCCGGGGGCGTAGAGGTCTGCTCCAAGCGCTACGCTCTCGGCTGCGAATCTATCGGCGACGACTCGGCCCTCGGCTCTCAGGCTCGAGGGGTCGAGGCCTTTCTCGACCACGGCGTATATCGCTTCTTCGAATCTGCCGTCCTCCCTGAAAGCGAGAGATTCTCGCCGGAGCTTTGAGATCACGGTCGACGCTGTGGACTTCAACGTATTCACTCTGACATAATATCTCTTAGGCGGAGCGACGGCGGCGCATAGGGCGTCCTCTAAGCTCAGCCCGTAAGGCTTCAGCACTGGGCGCAAGAGCTCCACAACTAGGTCCGGGATTTCGAGGGAGGCGACCCAATGGTCTTCCGAACAGATGAGCCTCAAGGTCGGGTCGCCGATGCTCGGCCTCTACGCGGACGACCCGAGCCTCGCCCGCTCGATCAACTTGAGGACGCCGGAAACGTTGCGCTCACTAGGCACCACCTGATAGTAGAAGTCGCTCACTTCGCGCAGAGCCTCGTTGTCTCCCCCCACCATCACGGTGACCAAGATCGCTCGAGAGCTTTCGAGCTTAGCTCGCTCCAACATCACCGTGTCCTCGCCGTCGGTTATGAGGACCAGCGTGCTCGTCCCCGAAGAGCGCTCCCTCGCTGCCACGTCGAGCAGGGCTTGCTCGATCGAGGAGGCTATTCTCGTGCCTCCATTGGGCGGGATCTTGAGGAGGGCCTCGAGTATCTCCGTAGGCTTTTCTAGGGGGGGCCCGTTCTCCGGGTGGACCTTGACGTCAAACATCCTGAGCGCGAACCTCGACCCTTTCAGCTTGGCCAGCTTGAAGAGAGCGAGAGCGACGCTCCTCGACCAGATCATCTTGAAGCCACACATGGAGCCGCTCTTGTCGAGGAGGACATAGAGCGTCCCCTCCGCGCTCTCCTCGAGCTCTCGCGCGAGTAGCTGACCGACCGCGATCTTATACTCGAGGAGAGCGTCGGGGAGGCTCAGCTCGCGGGCGAGAGCTCGCTCGATCTTGCTCGTTGCGCTGTACCCTCTGAGCTCGTCGCCCCGTCTCTCCCTCCTCTTCAGCAGCCTGACCCGACGCGGCAACTCACGCGTGACGCGCGCTGCCAGCTCGACGATTGAGCGCGCATCATCTACAACGAGAACGTACGAGGTCAAATCGATGAGCTTCTCAATGAATCCCTCCTCTGTTCCAGCGCCCTTCGAGCCCATCAGCTCTTTCAGAGATCGCGCGATGAACGCTGCGCTCGCGGCTCTCCGGAGAGCTCTGCTCAAGAGGGCCTCGATAGATGGAGGGGTCGAGGCCTCGCCGCTCCTCTCCCCCGCCGGAGTCCTCTCTCCTCCCCTCACTCCCCCGTCCCAGAGAGAGCTCAATCTCCCGGAGGCTCTGCGCAGCTCCTCCAGGATCGTCTTGGCTAGCTCCACGGCATAGACCATCGATACATCCTCATCGAGAACGGTGCTCCTCCTGGCTCTAGTAAATTCGTCGGACGCCATGTACTTTGAGAAGACGCGCCTCAGCCTCTCCATAAAGTGGTCACCGTTCCTGTCCCGAAGTATCGGGTACACGGAGTAGTGCGCGAAAAATCCGTCGGCGATCGCCAGCCTCACGTGCGGGATAGCATCGTAGAGCTCCTTTTGCTCCGGGGACAGCCTGTCCCCGACGGCCCGCATTATGACTCGATAAATGGGGTCTTCCGGCACCACATTGAGTAAATTGTTGCTCAGAGCCTCGAGGTCCTCGCCCGCTCGGGGCCTCAACGAGACTGACCTCCCCCCAAACAGCGAGCGCTTTAACCGTCTACCGTCCTCATCTCATAACTTCCTCCGACCCTCTCGCCCCTTTCCACTCTCCTCGGCGAATTCCGTAGAGAGGCTCGTGCTCGGCACGCGCCCGCGCGTCCTCGAGGAGGCGCGCCGCCCTCGAGAGCTCCCTCTCCAGCTCTTTGGCGTAAGATCTAAGCCTCGGATTGTCCCCGGTAGATCTCATGATGAGGCGCGCGCGAGCGGCTAGCGCGCTTAAGGCCCTCTCGGCCTCCATTGCGTCGATCTCGCGAGTCATTAAATTGCGGCACAGATTCTTCAGCTCGGCTAGCAACGTCTGCAACTGCCTTATCTTCACGCTATAGGAGGAGAGACCAACTCTCATGAGAGCTTCCTCTACTCTCTCTAGGTCCTCCTCCGTCGAGGGAGCAGTCGCTCTGACTGCGTCGGCGAGGCTCTCCGGCGTGACCTCGGGCTCTCCGTGCACAACCGAGTACGCGGCTGACACCTGCAGCGTCTTGACCTTCCTCCTATCGCTCAGTTGGATGCCTCTCTGCCTCAACTCGGCTAGAACTTCTATGTACTTCTCGAGCAGAGGGCGCTGCTGTTGCAGCTTCTCGACCCTCCTGAGAGCCTCCGCCTGCAGCAGCCTGACGTCATCGGACTTCAGCAAGGGAGAGAGCGCCTGGTTCCCCAGAAGCCTGAGGCCCTTCGTCAGGAGGTCCGGCCAACTTTCCATGGACACGTTCCTGCCGAAGTATCTCAGCGTTATTCTATCATAGAAGGCCGCGTCCTCCGCGTCCGTGGACACCTCGTTGCTAGCCATGTAGATGGCCAGCAGAGGCAACCTGAAGTACTCGACGCCGTTGAGGAACCTCTTGTGTAATATCACATCCAGGAGGACGTTGCGAATAGCGCTCGACGCTTTGAACACTTCATCGAGAAACGCTATCTCGGCCTCGGGTAGCCTCCCGGCGGTTATCCTCTTATATCGGCCCTCTCGGAGAGCAACGACGTCGAGGGGTCCGAGCAGCTCATCTGGCTCGGTGAAGCGCGTGAGCAGGTAGTAGAAGTACTTGGCGTCTATGAGTTTGGAGAGCGTCTCCACGATCTGCGTCTTGGCCGTGCCGGGGGGGCCCACTAAGATGACTGGCTCGCCCGAGACCAAGGCCGCCAGTACAGCGTCGATCGCTTCGTCCTTCTCAACGAACAGATCTAGCATCTTCTCCCTGAGCGCGAAGAGCCTTTCGTCTATGCCGCTCGCGCGCGCCTCGACCATGGAGTTCACACGCACCGGTCTCTAACGAGAAACCGCAGGCAAGCGGGGCTTTCTGCTCAGACCCCACATATTAAGCTAATTCGAGCTCGCGAGAGCTCCGCGCTCGAGAGAAGCGATGGCGTTGCCGGCTTTACCGTGCTCATGAACACTACAGCCACAGCGAGGAGTCTCAGGCTTTGCAATAGATTCCATAGGATTCCACGGGTATAGTCGAGGCGTATACGCGACCGAGGAGGAGGCCCGTTGGACGAGAGTCTACGTAGCGAGCGCTGATAGAGGAGCGCCCTTCCCCGATGACTGGTCTGCTGGTCTGTCCCCAGAAGCCGAGGGCGGAAAAGAGGGCGGTTGGTCCGCTCAGCAACGGTGCCGGAGGCGCGGATCCCTCTTATCGAGTCGAGGGCTCGGTCACGGCTCTCGTGACCGAGCGGAGCGCTTAGCGGCGTCTCTGCCCTCGCCTCCGAGCTCGTCGGGGCTTCACGTCGACTACGAAGCGCCCAACCGCTCGCGCCGTTCACGAAGGAGCTCGAGGCTCCGCCCTCGATAGCAGTTTTTAGAGAGCCTGCCTCGCAGCATACAGCGGATGAATGTAAGTTGAGCAGGTCGAGGGAGCTTTACCGCGATAGGATAGCTCTGGCCGTGGAGCTGCTGAGCGAGCTCTCCAAGCGAGCTGAGGTCACGCGCGAGGAGGCGGTAGAGCTCCTCAAGAGGAAGTATAGCGAACTAGACCTGTCGCCTCTCAGAGGGGCAGCCATACCCAGCGACATATTCGACAAAGAGATGGCCACTCTCTTCGTCGTTGGTAAGTACGGCATGGGTCTAGACCAAGATTATCCCGCGCTCTTCGAGGAACTCTTCTCCAAGGAGGCTCGCTATGAGGAGGCGGCTCGTGTCATCCGAGACCCCGCTCTCCCGCTCGACGAGAGAAGAGCCAGAGTTAGAGCGCTGGTGGGGGAGCTGAACGGCAACGAGCTCTCTAGGATATTCCGAGTGGTCTTCACGAAGGTCGTGCTGGGCTTCGGCTCCGAGGAAGAGCTGAGGAGCCTCCTGAGCTGCGCCATGGAGGTCTTTCCGGAGTTCGAGAGAGAGATAGCGAAGTACGCTAAGTTCTACATAGGCTTCAAGATAGCGGAGAAGATAAGCTCAGGTGAGATCGCCGACAAGATCTCTAAAGAGGCTGAGAAGCAGGCTCTCAACATAAGCTTAGGGCTTGGCAAGACGATACCCGACGACGAATACATAGGGACGATTGCCGCTGGCGTCTTCAAGGTGCCGAGGAGGACGCTGAGGAGAATCCTCGGAGCCCGATGGGGTGGTGAGCGAAGTGAGAGAGCTCGTAAGAGTGGAGCTTAGCGGTGAGGATTTGCTCGAGGTCAGCCGAGGCCCTCCTCCCCCCATAGAGGAGGGGGAGCGTCTAGTCGAGGTAGATAGCCTCCTTGTCTCGCCCATCGACGTCGCGCTGTCGAGGCTCTCGAGCTCGACACGGCCCGGTATTCTCTTCAGCGGGAGGACCCTAGAGGCCGAAGGCTCGTCGAGCGAGAAAGTGATCAGGAGACCCTCCAGCTGCCGCGCCATCTCGAGAGAGCTTGCGCGCAGGTGCTACGGTGGAGAGCTCTCCTGCTCTCCAACGGACGAGCTTGTCGTCTCCTCGAGGAAGCTTAGGTGGCCAGCTCTGCAGTTCATCTACGAGTCGCTGATCGCGGCGCGCGACGCGATCGAGGGGAGGTCTCTGCTCGTCAGCGGACTCGGCCTTCAAGGTAAACTGATGAGCCTCCTGCTAGAGGGAAGGATCAGCGTCTATCCCCCCCAGCGTAGAGCCCCGTCGAGCTTGCCGGTAAACTTCGTTAGCTCGGAAGAAGTCAAAGAGAGAAGTTGGGACGTCGTGATCGCTTGGACATTAGACCAGGGGCTGATCAGCGAGGCGCTGAGCCTGGTGCAGGATCCCGCGACGATCGTAGTGGCCCCCATAGTTAACTGCTTCGCGAGCCTCCCGCTGGATAACTTGAGAAGAGCGCGCGTTCGCGTGGCCTGGCCGGATAGGCCCTTCGACGAGGAGGACTCGAGGCTGTTGGAGGAGCTGGAGGAGCGAGCGCTCGCGCTGGGCGACGTGGAGTTCGTGCACTTCAGCGAGCTGCCCGCCCGAATGAGGAGACCCTACGTGATTGTCAAGTTCGATTGAGCTCAGAGCTCGAGCACTCCACGAGCTCCGCTATCCTGCGACGCTCACTCGACGAGAACAGCCCCGATGTCCGTAGCACCCGCACGCCTTCTCTCGCGTAGACCTCCAAGTCGTAGTCTGAGTCTCCCACGAAGACTGCCTCTTCCGGCTCCACCCCCAGCCTCTTCCGCAGGGTCTCCAGGTGAGGTCTACCCTTCTTGTGAGACGAGCCGTCGAAGCAGAGGACTAAGTCCAGACGCTCCACTCCTCGGAGCATCTCGACGAGCTGACACTCGTTGTTCGAAGATAACGCCACGAAGCATCCCTTCATCTTAAGCTCTTCCACTAGCATTAGCGCCTCCTCGTGGATCTTCGCGCGTCCGATGATTTCTCTCTTCATTTCTACGAACGTCTCGTAGATCTCCTCCGCCACTCGGGGGCCTACGCCCAACATCCTCAGCTGATCTATGAACGTACGGCCGGAGGTTGCGAGGTAAGCCGCGCGAGCCTCGTCGTAGCTCATGAGGCCTCGTTCGCTCAGCAAGCGAGCGGCTAGATCCGCGTAGTCGCGCATCGTATCGACGAGCGTGCCGTCCAGGTCGAAGAGCACCGCTCGACATTTAACCTTGGCCTCCACCGTCTTCTCCCCCAGCCCTTCTCGATCTGCCGAGCCTCGCGATGTAGGCCTCGACGGGCGTCTTAGTACCGCAGTCAGCGACGCAGAGCCCTAGGGTCCTCATCTTATCGCAACCATAGGTGAAGTACTTCTTGCCTCCTCCTCTCTTCCCGAGCAGATGCTCCACCTGATATCTAGTCTTCTTCTCATCGAAGTCGGGCAGCCCGCGAAAGATGTCTACTATCTGCTCCTCACCTACCCCCACTTGAGCCAGAAAGGTCGCGAGAGCAAACCTCTCATGGTGGGACAGGTTCTCGCCGGACTCCGCCCTAGCGAGAAGAGCCGCTAAGCAGGGCGGCAGAGCCCCCCTATCGAGGGGCCCTAGCTCTACGCGCTCGAGCGAGGTCTCGATCCGCGAGGTCTCCGGCGCCTCGAGTTCTCTCCTCACCTCCCCCCAGAGCTCCTCCAGGCGCCTCTTGAGCCTCTCGTCTAGTGGAGAGCCGCTAGTTGAGTACTCCTCGATTATTCTGCTCACGGCTATACTCATAGCCTCCTCGAGCAACCTCAGAACCTTCCTCTTATCGAGGTAGACGCGCCCCCGAAGCAACCTCTGGTTCGTGAGCTTCCACCGAGGATCGGCTCGCAGTCTGCGAGACAGCCTCAGATAGTCCTTCAGCGGTACGGAGAATCCGTAGACCTTCACTCTATAGCCCGAGGCCGTCAAAGCGATCAGCACCTTCAGCGCGTCGTTGGCCTCGTGTCTGCGCAGCTGAACCCCGATCGTCCTCGCCACCTCAACGAGTAGCTTCTCGTCTGCTCTCTTCAGCTTCTCGGCGAAGCTCTTCGAGACTGCCGTGGAGAAGACTCTCCAGAGCCTCGCGTCGCCGAAGAGGGCGATAGTTCTGAGAGCCGCGTGGAACAAGACGACCTCCGTAGCCGCATCTCCCCGCCCGGCGTACGGGTACTTCTTCTTTTCGAGAGCCTCTCTCAGAGTCTCCTCTAGTTTGTCCCACGCGTTTAGCAAATCCACCGCGACTAGGGGGTCTCCGACGTCGCTTACGAGCCCCAGACTGCGCAGGTACTCCGACGGATCCCTAGCGAGAAGAGGTATCTCCGCCGCCCCAACGAGTCCGCTCTCGAATCTCAACCGGTCGCACCCAGCTCGCGCAGTGACGGCCCGAAGCCTTCCTGGCTAACCACTATCGAGTGGAGCTCGCCGGCTAATCTCGCAGCCTCACGCTCCTCGGCCACGAGAGTCAAGCTGAGGTCCAACGGGCCGCGAGCTATCATACGTAGCTCAGCGCCTCGCAGAGCCTCGAGCAATAACGCGAAGACGCTCGGGTCTCCTATTCCGTGCCCGATCACGGATACCGCCGCCACGTTCTCCTCCACCGAGTAATCTCGCACGTAACCTGAGTCGGCGAGCTCCTGGAGCTCGCTAGAGATGCGCCTGTGCGAGCCTCCCTCGACCAGGAAGTTCATGGAGGTTTCGGACGCCGGCTGAGCCATCGCTATTACGTTTATGCCCGATGAGCTCAACAGGCTCAGAACTCGAGCAGCTGTGCCGAGTCTGCCTACCATGCTCGCTCCGCGCACCACGAGGAGCTCGAGTCGACTAGACATGGTCACAGACTTCAGGGGAGGGTCCGCCGATGCGCCGCTCACGAGCGTGCCCGAGCTGCTGTTCATTCGCGTGACTCTCACATTGACGCTCGTTCCCAGAAGAGGCTCGAAGGTCCTCGGGTGGAACTTCTTGCCGCCCAAGTGCGAGAGCTCTATCGCCTCCTCGAAGCTCAGCCTCGGCACGAGCCTCGCATTGGGGAATAGTTTAGGGTCGCCCGTGAAGATGCCGGGGACGTCTGTGATCAGCCTAACTTCGGATGCTCCTAGACATTTGCCGACGAACGTAGCAGTGTAATCGCTCCCTCCTCTGCCCATGGTCGTGATCCTCCCGCTCGCCGTCTCGCCTATGAAGCCAGCTATTAGGGGGATCCGACCGGAGTCTATCTGTCTCAGAAGCTTCTCGCGCACGTAAACGCAGCACTCCCTAGTGGGTGATGCCTCGCCGAACCTCTCATCCGTTATTATCCCGGCCTCTCTCCCGAAGAGGGGCACGGGCTCTAGCGACATCTCCGTGAGGCTCTCGGCTAGTAGATTGATGGCCAACCTCTCACCGAAGGACAGGAGGAGATCGCGTACGCTAGCGACGTGTATAGCCAGCTTCAAGAAGGCGTCAAAGGTCCTCCGGAGCTCCTCGAGGAGCTCTCGCGCGGCGCGCGCGTAGCGCCCCTCGCCGAGCTCTTCGATTATCGACTCGTGATTCCTCACGACCTCGTCAATGGGCTCGCGTCTCTCGGTCTCATAGGCGTCCAAGATGAGCTGAGTGGTTCCGCGGAGAGCCGAGACAACCACTACGGGCTGAACCCTCTCCTCGATCAGGTCCCTCACGTAGCTAGCGGCTCTTCTCAAATCCTCCGCTCGCCCGAGCACGGACCCCCCGAATTTTACCACTAGCAGACCTCTCTTATCGACGCTCTTCGCGTTCCCAAAGTCTGCTCACCCCGGAGGTCCTCGAGGGCCCGCGGAGGTCCTCGCTGTGGCCGCCTTGCGATGGGATCGTAGAGCAATTTAAGCGTTTGGTGCGGCTCCCGCATATAAAGAGGGCGAGCGATTAATAATCGGTGCCTAGAGGAGCCTGTGGGAGCGCTCGTTGCCTCTCGAGGCGGAGCTCAGCGAGAGCGGCACCCTTAGGATAAGGGCGGCGAGCCCCGGAGTCGAGGTCTGGTCTGTTGAGTTCTCCTTCAAGACGGAGATCTCGAGAATAGAATGCGGAAAAGAGAAGCGAATAGTCGCGCACCTCAGCGACAAGATAAAGCTCAAGAAAGCGTTGAAGCTCGGCGAAAATATCGAGATCGAGCTCGGACTACCGCGGGATAGACTCGTGGAAGTGATAGTTCACTACGCGGAGGCAGGCCGATATTGTAAACTCAAAGTTCTATAGAGAGGAGAGCGGACGGATTCGGGTCTTCCGCGAGGGGCGGGGGTTCACTCGATGGTCGAATCGGCGAATCAGCGCAGACCCGACCACGAGGCCTTAAGACAGGTAGAGCTGCGCCTCGAGTCGGCCAAGAGCGAGCTGGACTTGTGGATAGAACGAGAGGTGATCGGAAAGCTCGAAGAAGAGCAGTTCACGGAACCCCTCCTCTATATAATCAGAGGAGGCAAGAGGCTGCGAGGATCTCTTGTTATCGCGCTATCCGAGGAGCTGGGAGGGACAGGCGATAAAGCCCTTCGCTCGGCTGCTGCAGTCGAGTTGGTCCACGCGAGTAGCCTAGCGCTCGATGATATAATCGATCTCGACCTGAACAGAAGAGGAAGGCCCGCAGCCTGGGTGGCACTCGGAGTCTCTAAGACTGTGCTCGTGAGTAATTACTTGATCCCACTTGCTCAGTCCCTAGTAGAGCCTCTCGGATTCGCTGCGCTCAGCGAGGTCATAAGATGCTGGCTCGAAATGACTCGCGGCGAGTTGCTAGACGCCTTTTCTCCCTCGGCCCCTTACGAGCTCGTGATAGATCTGAAGACCTCGAGCCTCTTCCGGCTCGCTTTATCGCTAGCGGCCTTCTCGGCCGACGAGCGCTCTCTTATCCCGACCCTGCGAAGCCTCGGGACTCGCTTGGGACTCGCTTACCAGGTGGCCGACGACTTGGTGGACATCTGCGCCGCCTCGAAGAAGGGCACGAGAGAAGTGGCGGGGCTCTCGAGGTTCGTTAAGTGGCTTGGCCTCGAGGTTGAGCCGAACGCGTTCAATTGCGGAGCGGAGGTCTTGGAGAGAGGGCTTGATAAGCTCCTCGGAGTCGTCCGCGAAGCCGAGGAGGAGGCTAAGAGGATCGGCTCGACTGCCCCTATTCTCCGATTCGTGCCACGCTACATGGTCTTCAGAATGCTGAAGGAAGGTCTGCCGAGTCACGCCGAGAAGGTTCTCCTCGAGTAATGACGCTCGGCGCGGGGGACCGAGGAGTTTGGAGAGTAGGCGCGTCGTTATTATTGGGGCAGGTCCCGCTGGCGCATCGTTAGCTTACTTTCTACGAGGAACAACACACGAGGTCGCAGTCCATGAGGGCTCCCCGAGGCTCGCCGCCAGGGCCTGCGGCTGGGTCACGCCGAGCTCTCTGAGTCAGCTCGTGAAGATACACGAAGAGGCGATCTTGACCGAAATCGACGAGATCAAGGCTTACTTGGACGGGAAAGAGCTCGTGGAGTTGAGGTTCGGAGCACCTTTCTTCCTGGCGGTGAATAAGCCGCTCTGGCTCGAGCTGCTGTTGGAAGAATCCGGGGCCGAGCTTGAGACCGGGCGTAGGATGCACCTCTACTCGCTCACTTCGGCCGAAGGTCAGCTTATCGTGATAGCCGCGGGCTCCATTGGGCTCCTCGCGAGAGCGCTGAGAGCGAGGGTGATCCGCGCGGTCCAATATTTGGTCGAGCTGACAGAGGGCAGGGCGGCGAGCGACGTCGTGGAATTCTGGTTCGATAGCCAGAGCGCGGGCTACTTTTGGGTCTTCCCGCGCGGCGGAGATAGGCTAAGCGTAGGCTTCGGGGGCGTAATAGACTACGAGACCCTTTGGAGGCGTCTAGAGGTATTTCTAGCGAGGAGGTTCGGAGGTCGAGCCAGGATAATCGGGCGAGGAGGAGGGCCGATAGCAGCCACGGGTCTCAAGATGAACCTACTCGAGGAGAGGGGGGTCTGCGCGGTGGGAGAGGCCGCGGGGGCCTCCCTCCCTCTCACTGGAGAGGGCATCAGGCCGTCGGTCATCACGAGCCTCGCGCTAGCTAGATGCCTGAGTGGTGGGAGATCCTACGCAGAGGAGCTCGAGGCGACAGGATTGCCTGGCGTATCTAAGCTCCACTCGGCGGTGCTCGAGGCCCTCCTCGGGATGAGGCCCGAGGCTCGCGCTGCCGTGTTGAGAGCTCTCCCCCCCGAGTTGATGATCGAGCTCGCGCTGGGCTCTGCAAAAGGAGGTCCCAGCCTGCGCGCTAGAATCGTGGAGGCGCTCGCGTCGTCCGGTCTCCTACGCCTCGGAGCATCACTGCTATCTCGCATCGGAAAAGACGGTCAGTAAGAGAGCTCCCTCTCACTCGACTCGACCGGTTTGCTTTACATCATCCCGCTTAAGCTTCTAGGAGCTCGGGCCCGATAAGCTCTCTGCCGACGCGCTCACAACGGCGACAGCCTTATGGACGTCAACACCATGAGTAGCGTGAGCGCTTGCACGAAGAAGCTCAAAGTTCCGCCTGCTCTCTCGCCCAGGGCCCTCACGAGCAGGTCCCGCGTCACCCTGCCGCCATCCGTTACGAAGAGGGGGGCAGCGTTTATCATTGCTAGGCTCAGATTTATCACGTAACAGTAGAATAAGAAGTCGACAGTGGGATAGTAGAGTTCGTCTGGCAGATTCCACGCTTTGGCCTGCCTGACGGTCACGCCGATGAGGTCCTCATCGGCTCTCTTGTGGATCACGTAGAGCGCTTCTTCGCCTCTCAGCGTCTTCCCGCGCAGCTCGAGAATTACGTCGCAACCTCTGTAGAACGAGACGGTCCGTTGGAGGTCCTCGACGGTCCTGATGGGGGTCCCATTGATCTCGAGGATGACGAAGCCGGGTTGGACTCCGGCTCTCTGTGCTGGTCCTCCCTCGCTCACCTCTAGCACTTCGACTCCGGCCGCTTGGCCGCCAATGAAAGAGAGGGCGAGTAACAGCGCGAGGGCTAGGGCCAGGTTCGAGGCGGGGCCGGCCGAATACACGAGCGTCCTCTGCTTAAGCCCGCGCTGAGTCAGCTCCCTCTCATCGGGTTCGACGAAGGCTGCTGGGATCACCACGGCCAAGAGCAGCCCCGACGACTTTATCTTGACGCCGAAGCGCTTGAGAGCCACGGCGTGGGCCACCTCGTGGACGAGAGCCGCGAGGCCTATAGAGATCAACACGTGTAACGCAACGAGCCCTCTGATCGTGAGCCCGGGTATGACTGGCACGAGCCCTCCCGCCGAGGGAGCGCCGGAGAGCGTGGCGAGAGATACTCGAGCCACGAAGTAGTAGAAGAGCGCCGCGGAGGCCACGAACAAAGCCGGGGAGAGAGCGAGATACGCGGAGGCCGCTCTCGAGGCGGCGAAAGAGTCGAGGAAAGACAGCGTGGACTCGAGACGATACATTATGTAAAGGGGCTTGACGACCAGGCCTCGCACTCTTGATGAGAGGAAACGCGCGATCAGGAAGATAGATGCCCACAACAAAGCTACGAAGAGCAAGACCTCGACGGGCTCTATCGTCTATCGCCTCTTTCACACGTTACCGAGCTCTCAGGCTCGCCTCGCGATCCTCTCGATGAGGTAGTCCTCGTCGGGCAGGCCCATTATGACCTCTTCCTCGTCTATTATCACCGCGGGCACCGTGGTAATGCCGTAGTACTCGGCTATATCGGGATTCTCGAAGGCCTCGATGGCGTCGCTCCGCACTTTGCCGTCTCCGCCGAGGTACGACTCGAAAGCTATCATGTGACTGAGAACGACGGCGTAGGGGCAGTAGGGGCAGAGCGGCGTGACTACCACCTTGAGATCGATCTCCTTCCTCAGGCCTCTCACGGCGCGCTTAGCGCCCTCGCTGAGGCCCGAGGCCCCCTCGCTTATCCTTAGAATAGTCTCCACCAGGCTCCTCACCTCCTCACCGGAGGGTATCCCGGTCCACCTCACGCGACCGCCTAACATCGCTATAGTGGGGGTCCTCTCCACTCTATAACGCCTCGCGAGCTCGGGGGCGGAATCCACATCGTGAACCCTGAGCCTCAAGAGCCTCCCGCCTTCTCCGAGCGGGCTGAGTCTCTCGAACTGTCTGAGCAGCTTGATCGACTCGACGCAGTAGTAACATCCATCGCCAACGAACAGGTCCACTTCGACAGGCCCGCGCATCTCCGCCAGCGCTTCTCGCAGCGCGCTGAGCGTGAACTCGTCGAGGTCTCCCCCGGGAACCATGGGGTGCTCGCGATCAAGCGCGGTATACTTTCGGCTTTCTCTCAAGCTCTTCTTCCCCCCAAAAGAGCTCCCCTTCCTCTTTAAAATTCCTACATGAGAGAGCCCTTGAGCCTCAGCGCTCCTCCAGCTCTTCGAGCTCCTCCTCGGCTCCTAGAGTCCTCTGAATCTCCTCGAAGACGTTCCATAGGCTATCGGGGTCGTGAGACGATACCCTGAGTATCTTCAGCCCATCCTCCGCGATTATCTCAACGAGCCTCTGAGCTAGCCTCGCCGGCGCCCCGCTCTCCCCCCTCAAGAGCTCGATCAGGAGGTCGGAGCTCTCTTCTAAGTCGTCCAAGAGCTTGGCTAGCTCGGGGGTAAGCATGTCCGCCTTTGAGAGAGCATCTATCTGCGGGAGACCGTGCCTGAGGCGGACACTTTGCGAGAGCAGGAGCAGCGAGATCAGACTCGACGGTCTCTGAGCGAAGACGCTGTCTATGAGAAAGAGCGCGACCGACGTGTAAGGGTTGAGTATTCGCTTCATGACCTCCATGCTGGCGATCCGATAGGCGAAGAGCTCCAGCTGCCCCGGCGTGTCCACTAACACGTACTTGGCGTCGGTCCTCGCTATCGCGTTCCTGATCTCATAGACGTAGTTGTGGAGGAGGTCTATGCTGGCTACGAGAG
This sequence comes from Fervidicoccaceae archaeon, assembly GCA_038878695.1. Classification (NCBI taxonomy): domain Archaea; kingdom Thermoproteati; phylum Thermoproteota; class Thermoprotei; order Fervidicoccales; family Fervidicoccaceae; species Fervidicoccaceae archaeon. The sequence continues at coordinate 80,707 of JAVZVD010000003.1, read as the reverse complement.
CCCCATTGGGCCCCAGCTTATATTCTTCGGCTACTTTCCGAGCGTCAACGAATTCTCTCACGTCTACGTCCGGCGAGTATGGGATCCACTCCACCGCCGGATCCAAGTTGACGCGGCAATAGCTAATGCCAAGGCTCTCCATCCAGTCTCCCAGCGCCTTCACGAGAGTAGTCTTGCCGGAGCCCGCGGGGCCCACAACGAGCACGTAGTACCTCTCCAAAGAGAGCCCTCCACCTCCTCTTCGATGGCTCACATAATGACGTTGAGCTTGTAGCCGCACTTGACGCAGCGCCCATTGGGGTCTAACCCGATGACGTTGGCGTAGAAGCCCCTCCTCTTAATAACCACGGCGCCGCAGCTCGGGCAGTACGTGTTCTCGAGCTCGTGATCCCATACATTGCCGAGGTACACGTGTTTCAGCCCCGCGCGCGCCGCCTCTTCGGCCAGCCTCTCCAAAGTTGACGTTGGAGTCGGGGGGATGTGGAGCATCTTATAGTCCGGGTGAAATCTCAGGAGATGGAACGGCGTCTCGGGCCCCAGTTGATCGGCCACCCATCTCGCTAGCTTTCGCACGTCCTCGACCTTGTCGCCGAGCCTCGGCACGACCAGATTCGTGATCTCAACGAAGACGCCGCGCTCCCGAAAGAGCTCCGCTGTTTGGAATATCGGCGATGGATCGGGGACCGACATGTAGCCTCTGTAGAAGTTGGGATTCGCTCCTCCCTTGAAATCCACAGTGGCGGCGTCCATGTACTTGCTCAGCTCCTCGGCCGGCTCCAGCTCCAGGTAGCCGTTCGTTACCATGGTGTTGAAGAGGCCGCTTCTCTTCGCTAGCTTAGCGACGTCAAGCATGTACTCGTAGAAGATGACGGGCTCGTTGTACGTGTAGGAGATCCCCCGAGCTCCGTATCTCTTCGCCAGCTTCACTACATCTTCCGGCTCGTGGTATACTCCGTAGAGCCCTTCCTCGAGTCTAGATTGACTTATCTCGTAGTTCTGGCAGAACGAGCAGAAGAAGTTGCAGCCGACCGTCGATATTGATAAGACCTCCGACCCGGGTTTGAAGTGATAAAGCGGCTTCTTCTCTATAGGGTCGACGTTCACGGCGGTGAGCAGACCGTAGACCAGCGTGTAGAGCTTCCCGCTCGTGTTCTTTCTAACGCCGCAGACGCCGTATCTGTCGGGGGCGATGACGCATCTCCTATAGCACAGCCCGCACTCTACTCTGCCTTCGCTTAGTGCCCTCCAATACATAGCCTCCCTCACGTGGGCTTTGGCAACGACGCCGGCCCCCATGGTCTAGCCTCTTCGGCCCGAGCTTTTCCAAGTAAAATGCCGGGACCGAGCGGATAATCGTTTACTCGCTAGCCCCTTTCCGCGAGGACGCGCTCGCCGCACTTGATTCTGCGGACTCTGTGGAGAGGAATGCAGGTGCCATCGCGTAGCACGAGATAGTTCAGAGGCGAGAGCCCGCGCAGCGCGTCCCCTCGTATCACTCTGAGGCCGCCCGCGGAGAGCCTATCTACTACCTCTATCTCACACTCTTCCGACTGCTCTGACCAGAGCACGCGTTTTACCGCGTTCATTATCTCGCTCCTACCCACGGAGCTCCGACACCCGCTCCGTTGGCTGAACGATGCATTTGCGCGTTGGTCTATACACGTGGAAGGCGCCGGTCTTCTCGTGGAGGACCAGACACAGCTCGTTGTTGACCTCTGAGGCGGCCTCGAGTACGTCCGGGTTGTCATCGTGTAACTCGCAAAGAGTCGCCCCGAGAGTCGCGGTCAATCTGTTAAGCACAGAGAGTTTCCACTCGATCTCGCCTTCGCAGCGAGAATCGGGCCTAGTTATCAGGGCGCATAAATCGGCGGGGACCACGCCGCTCTCCCACAGCACTTCCTCGATCCTCCTCCGCTGACTAGCCCTTCTGCCCGTTAGTATGAGCACCTCGATGCCCATCCTTATGTAGCTCTTGAGGAGCTCGAGAGCTCCCACTCGGGGTAGCTCCCCTTCGTCTACGAGGACTCCGTCGAAGTCGAAGATGACGATGCACTCGCTACGAGCGAGGCGCACGGCGTCTCACCTCGATCCTTCTCGAAAAGACTCGTTGACCGCGCGAGGGGTCGGGGAGGACGAAGGGGGGGCTTCCGCCGTAGTTTTTACAAGAGCTCTCAATGTAGAGTTCCCCCACTAGAGCGCAAAGCAGAGAATCCGCTTCGCCTCTGGTGAGCTTAACGCCCGTCAATTTCTCCGCCAACTCCACGGTGCTGCTCAAGCCGAGCGCCATCGCCGCGCTGGTGGGGTGAGTCTCCACGACCTCCAGGCCCAGAGCTTTCATCTCTCTAGAGAGCGACGCGCCCCGCAGCGCGAGCGCTCGCATGCTCTTCAAAGTGAGGGGCAGCAATTTGGCGCCCAGCTTCATAGCCGCGAGCTCCTGAGCTCTGAAGGCCTCGCCGAGGGCTGGCACGCTCAGGGGAGCATCGATGGAGACCACGCGTGGCCTCCTCGAGCTGACTGCGATGATTATCTCGCGATCTCTCAGCGCTCTCCAAAGTAGAGCCTCTCCGTCGCGTAGCTCGCATAGGTAGGTCGGCTTCTTCTCGCTGGCCGCTAGGTCTATTCCGATCGACGTCATTTCGCCGCTCGCTTCGGCGCTATGCAATCCTTCGGGGCCGTGGCCACCGGTTCGAGATATTTCCTGAGGCTTTTTGGTATCTCGACACAGTGGTCGTCTCTCTGGTGGTTCTCTAGGATCGCCGTTATGGCTCTCGTCGTCGGAAGCCCCGTTCCGTTGAGGGTATGCACGTATTCTCTTCTACCATCGGACGACCTCATATAGGTGAGCCCCGCCCTGAACGCCTGCCAGTCCAACATGTGGCTTATGCTCGCGATCTCCCGATACACGCCCTGAGCCGGGTACCAGACCTCCACGTCGTACTTCTTCGCTACGCCGAGGCCGAGCTCGCCGCTGACCACTTTCACCACCCTATAGGGGAGCTCTAGGTCTCTCAGTATCTCCTCGACGTTGAGGACCATCTCCTCCAAGTAGCCCCAGCTATCGCTCGGGTGCGCGAAGATGAACTGCTCCACCTTGTGAAACTGATGAACTCTGAATATTCCTTTGAGGTCCTTGCTGCCCGCCCCCGCTTCTCTCCGGAAGCAGGCGCTCCAACCGGCGAGCTTTATGGGGAGCTCCTCCTCTCGGGCCGGCCTCCTATAGAGGAGGCCCATGAGTGGGTGCTCCGCCGTCCCGATTAGGCTGAGGTCTTCGCCCTCGATCTTATAAATCATGTCCTTGAACGCGTCGTAGTCCAGCGCGCTCTCGAGTACCTCCGTTCGTATCATATAGGGTGGCACAACGACTCTGTAGCCCTTCGCGGCGAGCCTCTCGAGGGCGAAGAGACCGAGAGCGAAGTCGAGCCACACCAGGTCGTCGTAGAGATAGTAGAATCTCGAGCCGGCTACTCGCGCAGCCTGCTCCGTGTCGCCCATGCCGAGGACTTGCTCGAGCATTTCAGCGTGATGTATCGGAGGCCTCTCGATGATGACGTGCTCTACTCGGAATCCCCACTTCTCGGTTTGAGCCCTGAACTGCTCCAAGTGCTCACGAGCCACTTTAGGCTTGCCGCCGAATCTGACGGGAACGTTCTCGCTATCGGAGAAGCCCGTCGGCACGTCGTCGGCCAACACGTTGGGGAGAGCCCTGAGGATTCTCCTCCACTCTCGCTCGAGCTCTTCTAGCTGGCGCTCTCGACTCTCTAACAATTGCTCGAGCTCTTTCGCGCGCTCGAGGAGAGCGGCCCTGTGGGACTCGAGGCTCTTCCCGATCTCGCGGCTCAATTTGTTGTACTCGCTTCTCAGCCTTTCTACGTCTTTGAGCGTCTCGAGGTATTTGGCGTCGAGCTCTCTCACCATATCGACCAACGATGGAGAAAGTCCCCTGCGCTCGAGCATCTTTTTATACTCGTCGGGTCTCGAGCGGATGTACTCCATGACGGTCCATCGCGGCACGTCCTACACCTCGCGCCTCCTCGAGCGCGCGAAAACGAAGAAGCGCGAAGCGCTTCCTCGCGCGCGCTTCTCCCGCTAGCAGCTCGCCATCCGCTGCGCTTTCTCGGCCCTCTCCGCGAAGTGCCTTATCGCTTGTATCATCTTAGATTTTGCTCCTTTATTTTCTTCTCCGCTCAAAGCTTCGCGCCCTCTCTCTACGCTACTCATTACGGAGAAGACGAGCAAAATAAAAAATGAGCTCGTCCCCGTTGCTGCTGGAGGGGCCGCCGTAGCTCAGCTCGGTGGAGCGCCGCCCTGGTAACTCGGGCGGCCCGACAGGCGGAGGTCCCGGGTTCGAATCCCGGCGGCGGCTCCACGCGTGATCTCCATCTAGACGGGCGTCGCCGAGAGGCCTCGAGCCTTATGAGCTCCGTGCGCGTAGAAGCGCCGGCTGTCGTGATAACCAGGTTGCTGATCGATGATAGAACGGGGGCGCGCGTAGCCATCGCTCTTGAGGATCCCAGGGTCAGCGTCTCGGCGAGCTTGAGCGAGGGTGGCGCGGTGGTCGAGCTCGCGAGCGACTGCGCGGAGGCCTCCGTGCGACCGCACCCGCCATCTACCACGAAGATCGCGGTGCTGAGGAGGCTCTCTAGGCTCCCTCTGCTCGATCTCTCGTGTTCTAGCGCGAGCGTAGCCCTAGGCCTTTCTCTTTTAGCGCTCGAGCGCGGGCCCCTGTCGAGGCTCGCCGAGGTCGAGCAGAGGTTAGGAGCCGAGCTCGCTCCGATCTTCGGAGGCGTTGTGCTTGGAGGGCTGAACCTCTACGCTGAGGTCAGCGGGAGGCTTGTCCTCCTGTCGCACACCCCACCTCCAGAGAGAGCCAGAGTGCTTCTAGCGAGCCTGCCCCTGCCGGCCCTAGAGCCCTCGCCGGAGCTCGGAGAAGTCGCGCTGGCTCTGGCCGGCTACGCGAGAAGCCTCTGGCTGGAGGACGAGGCCAGCGCGTCGGAGTTCGCAAGCGCGTCGATCAAAGCACTGAGCGGGTGGCTGCCGAGAGAACTCGCGGACACGTTGTCCCGAGGAGGCTTCGCCGCCGTGCCGTCGACGAGCGGCCGCCTTCTCATGATCGCTAGCGAGAGCTCGGGGGAGCTCGGGGAGCTCTACGCGTGGCTCCTCGAGCGCTCGGGGGAGCTCTTCTCGACTCGAGTAGGGCGTCGAGGCCTTGTGGTCAGCCGCCGAGGGGCTCCTCGAATATGATCCAGCTCCTCGCTTCCTTGTTGTAAGAGGCCAGACCCTCGGCGCTGAGCTTGAGAAAGAGCCTCGACATCTTCGCTGGAAGCCTCGAGGCGACCTCTTCCGCTTTCTCTCCTCTCTCCTTGGAGAGCCTCGACTTGAACTCCTCCCAGAATCTCTGATCCACCGCTACGTATTCTCCCCCGAGCCTAAAGACCACGGCCCCTTCCCTCTTGAGCTTATCGAAGAAGGCCGGAGGATTCGAAAGCCAAGTCAACTCGCTCTGGAAAACCACCCCATCCTCGCGGAGCCTCTCGATAGCGCTCGTGCCGCGTCTCCGAGCGCGGGCGGGGGCTGGGCGAGAGGCCGGGGCCTCGCCTCGTCTCGAGATCTCCACGCTCTCGCGGAGCTCGTCAAGCCTCTCTATAACGGCGGCGATCCTCCTGGAGAGTTCGTCTATTTTGGCCGTGTAGGGATTTATGATATCGTGGATCTTCCTCTCCACCGAGGCGATCAGCCTAGCTTGCTCTTGCTCGATGAGCTGGGCCTCCCCGCGCGCGACACGCTGGGAGATCGGTGGAGTCTCTCTGGCTATGGCCAGCAGGTACTCCGTGACGGAGCTTAGACCCCTCTCCTCCGCCTTCTTCTTGAGGATCTCGTACTCCTCGTCACTGAGCTTGATCGTTATCGTCGGCAAGGGTCTCACGCCTCCCCGCTCGATTTCTCTGCTCGTATCCTCGAGGCTCCCACTTCGCTGGCCTCTCTTAGAATCGCTTCTATATCCTTGCTACTAATTCTTTCGCTCTCGGTCTGAACGCGCTTAAGCGGCACAGAGAGGGCGAGCGTCTCGCGAAGGTCCTCCTCGAGCTCTCCGACGAGCGTGCTCAGATCAGGAAAGCCCCGCAGGACGTCCTTCAGCTCTCCGCTGACGTCTCTCACGCTCTCGAGCAGAAGAGGAGCGCCAACCTCGAGGAATGTCTTGAGCCTCGCCTCGAGTCTCTCCAGTAGGAGCCTGGCTCTGACGGTCGAGGCGAGCAGCTCTCGCCTGCTCGAGAGCTCGGCAGCGTAGAGCTCGGCTCTGCTCGTGCGCGAGGCTTTCTCGAGCTCGGCGACGCTGACTCTCAGCCTGCTCTCTATGAGGCTGAGCTTGTACTCGGTCAGCTTGAGCGTTGAGAGGGCACGCAACGCCGCCGCCCTAGCTCTCGCAACGCCCCCTAGCATCGACGAGCTCCCTTCTACCGTGATGCTTACTTGACTCTCCCTACATTTAAAGCGGATCAGATTACGCTTCCATCGAGCAGAGGTGCTCCGACTTCTTGGGGGCGCTCCGTGGTCAATCATTTCTCGAAGACCTGGACGTAATAATCGACACGAGAGAGCACGCGCTTAACCCCATCTTCAAAGAGGCCTTGGAGCGTCGCGGCTTGAAAGTCGGGCTTATGAAGCTGGAGGAGGGAGACTTCGCGGTGCCCTCTTCCGGACTCGGCTGCGCATTAATAGAGAGGAAAACTGTCGATGATTTGATCAACAGCGTGATCGATGAGAGAATATGGTCTCAGCTGGCCAGGCTCCGAGCCGCAGCCTCGAAGGCTCGAGTCGAGGTCTACCTACTCATTGAGGGCGACGTGAGCCGTACGTTGAGCAATAGGTCCGTTGAGCCCCTCTCGGTGATGCGCGTGCTTGAGCTCTCTCAGAGACGCTATGGAGTCACGGTGGTGTTGTCGATCGATGAAGAGACGACGATAGAGTGGCTAGCCAGGAAGGTAGCCGAGCGCAAACGAGAGCTCTCGGAGAGCTCTCCAGCGGAGCTCGACGAGGCCGTGAGGCGTCACTCTATTTACCATGTAAAGGGCGCGAGAGCTGACGTCCGAAGTAAAATCGAGGCCGTCGCGTCGGTCTTGGCCGGGCGCGAGCTCGGGCTGAGACTGCTCGAGAGATTCGGGACGCTGAGAGAGCTGGCCAATGCCTCGATCTCAGAGCTCAAGACAGTCAGGGGGATAGGCGACGTGCGAGCGCGAGAGATCTTTGCCATCTTCAACAAGAAGTGGGAGGCCGCGAGCAGACGAGGAGACCGACGCGGAGCGAGGAGCGCGGGGCCGGAGGAGAGATGGTAGCCGGGCGGGGATTCGAACCCCGGTCACGGGGGCTCTCTCCGCTGCCGCTCGGCTGATGCTTGACCGATCTGCGTTAAAAACCTTCCTTCCACTCTCTTTTCTAATTGCTTCGTCGGAGAGATTCCGACGATTGGTGGGCCCGGGGGGATTCGAACCCCCGACCTACGGGTCTCTCCACTCTCCAGTCACAGCTCATCCCCCATGGGGGTCGTCAGACCCGTAGACCCCGACTCCTCGGGGCCGGGTCCTCTCAGCGCGATGACTGGAGCCCCGGCCGATCCCCCGAGCGCGACGCGCCGAGCGGATCGACCGCCGCTCTGCCTGGCTGAGCTACGGGCCCTCCCTCTGTCACCGCTTCGTTTTACTCCGACTCGACGCTTAAAACGTTTCTTCTCTTGCGCTCTATACCAGAGGCGCCAAGAGATAACTCACGTTTCCTCCACCGGCGAGCCTGAAAGTCATCTTGAGAGGCATATTGCTTGAGAACTCTATCGTGACGGCGTCGGACACCCTCGACAGATTCAGCGTGCTCAGCAGGTAGTCGATATCGTAGGTGCTCGATGAATCACCCTCGGATTCGAGCTCGAGAATCGCGCCGGAGCTTCTGCTGAGCTTGCTGACGTACTTGGTCTCGCCCGGCGCGTAGATGACGAGCGCGTCCTCGGAGCTCTTGTACTCTATCGTCGCTCTCTCCCCGACCACCTCAAGGTCTTTAAGTATGCTTCGAAGGTGATCGGCCAAGAGCGCGACTTTGGTTCTCAGAGCGAGCCTGGCCTCTGGCACCTCGGGCTCGGGCACCTCGAGGTTCCGCGCCTCGTATCTCCTCTTCGGAGCGCTCGGGACCTCGAGGATCACAGAGTCGTCGGAAACCTCTATTTTGAGCTGATCTCCGCGCCTGATCCTGCCTAGCGCTCGCAACACCGCGGCCACGTTGAGCCCCCAGGTCCCCTCCTCCTCGATTTCGTACTCGATGAAGGCAGAGCTGGGGTAGACCACCTCGATCAACGCTACGTTGGCCGGGTCGAGGGCTCGGAGCTTCAGGCCTCCTCTCTCGAATTTCACGCAAGCCTCGTCGACGAGCTTTGACAAGCTCTCGAGGACCGTCTTGAACTCCGAGGCCCCAGCGTAGAGAGCCCGCGCTTTGACCAAGCTTATCGCCACAGCTCACTACTCTTAGGCCTCCTCGAAATAAGGCTTGCCGAGCCGAACGGCTCCGCCTTCCATAGAGTCCTTAGTCCTCAACCTCGAGTCTCCTCGAGGTCTCGGGAAGGGGGAGGGCCTCGAGGCCGAGCCTCGATCTGACCTCGCGCGAGAAGATGGCAGCCGTCGGAGCGCTCGCCCTGCTCGCGTCGACGACTACGAGCCTAGGCCTAGCATCGTCTAGATAGAGCAGCGTGTCCTCGAAATCCGCGTGGTCGCTGAGGGCCACGTAGTAGATTTCTCGGGCTCCGGCATCTACGCGTTTTATGGGCTCGTCGAAGAGCCAGCCCGTGAGAATGATGTCGACTACTCCCCTCCTAGGCCTGCCCGCGCGAGACATGTGTTGAAACTCAACGAACCATCCGCTCCTCACGGCGTCGTCAGCCTCCTTCGTGCCCTCAGCCAGATAATCTGAGATGCGCGCTCCGTGTCTCCTGGCCACGGTCGTCAATTCGTATACTCTGTCCGGGAGCACGAAGGGAGCGTCGATGCCGTGGAGCCTCAGGATCTCCATTGCCTCCTGAAGCTTGCCATGGTAGGCCAGGACCCTCGCCGAGAGCCCCCGCGACATTATCGTGGCCACGAGGTCCGCGAACAGCACGTCGATTTCTCTCTTGAACTTCCTCACCATGCGGGGATCGCCGTACGTGGCATCTATCACTAATATGTCGAGATCCCTCATTGGAGGGGTCCCCGGGAGCTTGAAATCGCTGGTGTACCCGATGAGAGAGCCGTCGCTTGTCTCCACCAGCACCTGACAGCTGCCTATCACGTGCCTAGAACTTACGAGAGTGAGTCTCTCCCCGCTCGGGAGCTCCAAGCTGCGCCCCAGCGCGAGGCTCAGGGTCCTACTCCGAGGGAGTCTATGGCCTAACGCCTCGAGCATCTCGACCGTTGCCTCGGTCGCTAATATTGCGGCCGCTGCTCTCCGGCTTTCGGGGAGCCCCCTCAAGTGGTCGCGATGTATGTGCGTAACGACTCTGTAGGGTCTTCCGGCGTACCCGTCGACCTCTACTGCTCGCCCGAGCACGACGGCCCCCGAGGCCTCGACTCGAGCGTCAGCGCTCCGAGGCTTCACGCGCGCATCAGCTCGGCAGATGTCGCTTCGTCGGATTAACGTTAAAACCATTGCTGGCGGCGAAAGACTCGGAGAGGCTCCGATTGGGGCGCCGCGAGGCTCTGATCGCTCTCATAGACGAATTCGCGGTAGCCGTAGTCATAGTGATCGTGGCGGTCTTCGTGTTATATCGTGCTCACGTTCTGTCGCTCTCGGCCGGCCTGATCATATCGATCGCCGCAACGGCCGCTCTGACCTTCACCGGCTATCTAGCAGCTAAGGAGCAGCTCAAGAGCCCTAGAGTGGGTGCCGAGGCCTTGATAGGCAACGTAGGAGTGGCCGTTGAGGACTTGAACCCAAGCGGCATAGTGCTGCTGAACGGAGAGTACTGGACCGCGAGCTCGATCGATGGGAGATTCGTGCCCCGAGGCAGCAAGGTCGCGGTGATATCGGTTCGGGGGCTTAGGCTGATCGTCCGACCCCTAGAGGCCGGAGAGGGACGAAGAACCTGAATCTCCCAGAAAGTATCTCCTCGAACTCCACGCGATATGCTCTCGTCAAGTTCTCGGTCCTCAAGATCTCTCTGACGGGGCCCTGAAGGGCCTCGCCCCCGCTTAGGAGAGTCGCCGAATCGCAGTACAGCGAAGCCTCGTTCACCTCGTGCATGCTAGCAATGACCAGTTTCTCGCGGCGCGCCTCGCGGAGCAGCGAGAATAGCTCGAGCCTAGCTCTCACGTCCAGGTGGCTGGTCGGCTCGTCGAGGAGCAGGATCCGAGCTCTCGATGCCAGGGCTCCCGCCAGCATAAGCTTCGTCCTCTCCCCGGTGCTCAGCTCATCAGCTCCGCGCTCCGGCTCTATTTCTCCTCCGAGTCGCTCGAGGAGCTCGAGGGCTCTCTCGAACTCCTCGCGCTCGCGACCAGGCAGGATCCCTCTGCATCCCGAGACGTAATAGGACAAGACCACGCCGACCGATAGTCCGCTGAAGTCTGGGGGATAAGCTGGGACATACACCGCCTCGGCTCGAGGAGGGCTCAGCTCGACGCGGCCGCTCAGAGGTTTAAGAGCTCCGCCGAGCGTCAGCAGTAGCGTGGTCTTGCCGCTCCCGTTGGGCCCCAGAACGCAATTGAGCTCTCCCGACGAGAATGCGAGCTTGACGCGCTCCAGCACGGGCCTGGAGCGGCTCCAGCCTATGTCGCCTTCGATCCTTAGCCGGATCATCGCGCTCTGACCCCGATTCTCTTGATCGAGCTCAGGAAGATGTAGAGGAAGAAGAGAGAGCCCAGCACGCTGGTGACGACTCCCACGGGCAGCTCGGCTGGACTCGCTACAATCCTAGCCGCGATGTCGCCTAAAAGCAAGAGAGTAGGCGACAGCGCCGCCGTGAGCAAGAAGGTGGCGCCCACCTCTCCCCCCGAGACGAGTCTCGCGATGTGGGGCACCATGAGACCCACGAAACCTATGGGTCCCGCGGTCGAGGAGACGGCCGCCGCCCCCCAAGCCACCGCGAGGAGGACCTCGCGCCTGAGCTTCTCCGGCTCGACCCCCGCGACGCGCGCGTGCTCCTCCCCCAGCGCGTAGAGCTTGAGCCACCTGAGCCTAGCCGCGAGGAGCGCGATGAGTGGGGCGGCCCCGCTCGCGAGAATAAAGAGTTGATGCGCTCTCGCCACGAGCGAGAGCGAGCCGAAGTACCACGCGACGCCCCAGCGGAGCTTGTCGGCGTGAAGCAGAAGGAGCATCGCGGAGAGGCTGGAGCACAAAATCGTGACCACGACGCCCGAGAGAACAAGCCCCGTTGTGGTGAAGCCCGATATTCTCCCGGCCGCGTAAGTAGCGGCGAGAGCAGCCAGAGCCCCCAGCAGCCCCCCAATGAAGTTGCCCAGAGGACCGAGGGGCGCCCCGGCGAGCGCGGCGACGAAGCTGCCCAGAAGAGCTCCCGAGGACGTCCCAACCACGTAGGGGTCCACCAACGGGTTCCTGAGAACGCTCTGGAGAGCGAAGCCCCCGAGGCCGAGAGCCACGCCGGCCGAGAGTCCGCCTAGAGTCCTCGAAAGCCTGAGCGCAGCCACAGGCTCTCCGCGTAGTAGGTCCTCGAGGCTCAGGATGCCCGTCGGGCCGACGAGTAGGCTAAAGAGCGTTACTGAGAGTAGAGCCGAAAGCGATAGTAGTAGAGAGAACCGCACCCTGCGTTGGAGAAAAATTATGTAGAGCCTCTCGTCGCGCCTCAAAGAGCTGCTGCCTCTCGCCAATTTATCATCGAGCTACGGCCACGCTCGTCGTCGTGGCGTTGACCACGCGCCAGAGGAGTGGCACCACGTCGCTTAAGCTGAGATCCTTGGGCAGCTCGCCAACGCCTAGAAGCTCCGGGTGCAACACCGCGAGGAGAGAGGCCGCCACGACGGGCACTCTGGGCGAAGGTCTCGAGAAAGCGTCGTTGAGGTCGCCATGGACCATGTAGACTCTGCCGCTCTTTACGGCCTTGAGCTCTCCCCCGCCGGGGAGACTCCTCAGCCAGCTTAGAGCTTGCTCAGAGTTCGCGAGACCGCCCGCGTGCTCCGTGAGAATCACGACGTCGGGGTCGAGTCTTAGGAGCGTCTCCACCGAGAGCTGCGGCCAAGCGGTCGAAACATTTGCTAGGACGTTGATGCCCCCGGCGATCTCGATCAAATCGTTGATCCAACTCGCTCCTCCGGCCGCGTATATGGGCTCAACCCACACGATTAAAAGCGCCGTCGGCCTGCTCGGCGCTCCGCTCGACAGGCTCTCGATGAGCGATAAGTTGGCTTTCAACTCCTCGACCAGTGCTCTCGCTCTCTCGCTCTCGCCGGTCGCGACTCCTAAGAGGAGGATGCACCTGTACAGCTCCTCCAGGTTCTCGGCATCGAGGGCTAGAACCGTGAGGCCCCGAGAGGCGAGGGCCTCGATGTGTCTAGCCTGCACTCCTCCAGTTCCGACTACGAGATCCGGCCTCAACTTAAGTATTGTCTCGATACTGGGATTGATGAAGTCTCCCACGTATTGTATTTTGCCAGCTCGCGCGAGCTCCACCACATCGGGCGGATAATTAGAAAATCTATCGACTCCGACGACCTTCTCCCCGGCTCCGATCGCGAAGAGGATCTCGGTGGTCGAGGGAGCTATGCTGACTATGCGCTTAGGCTCGTTGACTATCACCACCGAGCGTCCCAGCGAATCTACGAGCTGAACGGGGAACGCGCTCGGCTTCTCCAGCTTAGCCTCGACGGCCTCCAGTCTAGTTTGAATTAGATCGAGGCGCCGCTCCGCTACCTCGTAGGAGGCCACGACGGATGCTATCGCGATCAACGAGAGAGCGAGAGCTAAGGCGTGAAGGCGAGAGCTCACGAGAGCCACCTGGCTAAGGAATCCAGGTTTTATTTAAAAAGATTTCTCTAAGAGGCGCATCACAGCGAAAGAGCCTTCATGGGAAGACTCCCTGCAATAGCCACAGCATGTACAGCGGTATGAAGACGAGCGATATCGTGTTGAGCAGCTTGATTACTATGTGGAGCGAGGGGCCGGCGGTATCCTTCAGCGGGTCCCCCACGGTGTCGCCAACTACTGCCGCCGCGTGAGCCGGTGATCTTTTGCCGCCGAAGTGGCCCGACTCTATGTACTTCTTGGCGTTATCCCAGGCCGCTCCGCCCCACATCATTGTTATCGCGAGAGATATGGCGCTCGCCGTAGCTCCTATCACTAGGGCCCCCACCGCCGGTCCGCCGAAGAGGGCGCCCACGATGAGGGGGGTCGCTATGACGACGAGGGCCGGAGCAGTCATATTCCTCAGAGCGAAGCTCGTGCTCACGTCGACGGCTCGATAATAGTCGGGCTTCTCCTTACCCTCGAGGATCCCCGGCCTCTCTCTAAACTGCCTCCTAACCTCCTCGACCATATGAAAGGCGGCTCTGGCGACAGCCCTGAGGGCCAGAGCCGAGAAGAGGAAGGGCAGCATGGCTCCAATGATGACGCTGATGACGATCTCGGGCCTAACCAAGAGGAGCTTGTCTAGGAACCCGCTGAGAGCCGAGAGGAAGCCCTCGGCGTCTATGGTCACTCCACCGTTGATCGCCGTGAGGACGGATGGGTCTCTAGCCACGTAGTCCTGCACGAAGGCTTGGAAGAGCAGAAGAGAGGCGAGAGCGGCCGACCCCATGGCGTAGCCCTTCGTTAAGGCCTTGGTGACGTTACCGAGGGCATCGAGGGGCTCCAGCCTCTCTCTTACATCGCTCTCGAGACCGCTCATCTCGGCTATCCCCCCGGCGTTATCCGAGATGGGGCCAGCCCCGTCGAGCGTCATGATGATTCCCGAGAGAGCGAGCATCCCCATGGTGGCCAGCGCCGTTCCGTAGACTCCCGCTATGAACTCGGCGAGCCGCGAGTCGACGCCAGAGTGGGCTAAGCCCAGCGAAGGCGCGGCATCGACCCCTATCACGAAGGAAGTAGCCAGCGCTATCGATATAACGATTATTGGGAGCGCCGTGGCTCTCATGCCTACTCCGAGGCCTTGGAGAATCGTTATCGCGGGGCCGCTTATCGAGGCCTCGGCGATCTCCACCACGGCTCTAGCCCTGCTGGCGGTGTAGAGATTCGTGAGCAACACTATCAACACCGACGCGGCGACTCCGCAGAGCGTAGCGGCTAACATGTGGGCCCACGACTCGGGGACCACGACTCTCAGCGTCGCCGCGATGCCCGCGACCGCTGCTAGGCCCGACAGCATCACGGCGTTCCTCATGGGCTCCACGGGCTCTTTGAATCTCTTTTGATGGGACGCCAAGAAGACGCCAGGAATAGTCGAGAGCACGCCCACGCCAGCCATCAAGAGCGGCAAGAAAATGTACTTCGACGCCTCGACGTGGTCTACGCCCGACTGCGCGAGCAATAGGTAGACTGCCCATCCTATGAGCATCGCGCCCAGGGTCTCGGCCGTGACCGACTCGAAGACGTCAGCTCCTCTCCCCGCGCAGTCGCCCACGTTATCTCCGACCTGGTCGGCTATCACGGCGGGATTCCTCGGATCGTCCTCGGGTATGCCCGCCTCGACCTTGCCCACGAGGTCGGCTCCTATGTCCGCCGCCTTAGTATAGATGCCCCCGCCGAGTTGCGCGAAGAGAGCTGAGAGACTGGCTCCGAAGGCAAATCCGGCCACCGCGTCGAGCGCCAGCCTAAGCTCTAGGGGCCCTCCGCCGCCCACGAGCGAGGAGTAGAGCAAGTAGAGGGCGGATATCCCGAAGAGGCTCATCGATGGAACGGAGAAGCCCAGCACCGAGCCTCCTAGAACGGCTATGCGTAGCGCGTTCCACGTGCCGACTCTAGCTCCCTCCGCCATCCTCACGTTGGCTCTCGTCGAGGCGTCCATGCTCAGGAACGCCGCGAAGAGCGAAGCTAGAGAGCCCAGGATCACCGAGGCTCCTATCAACGCGGACTCCAATATCACCTCATCGGAGAGCTCGGGCCTCGTTGGGAGAACTCGGATCCTATAGCCAACGTAGACGGAGAAAGCCGCCACGGCGGCCATGATCGCCGAGAAGCTCATGATCGTCTTCAGTTGCCTCCTCATGTACGCCGAGCTGCCCTCGCGTATCGCTCTCCAGACCTCGACCATTCTCTCCGTGCCCTTTGGCAGTCTCTCGATATACCAGAAGCTGAGAGAGGCCAGCCCTAAGCCGAGAGCCCCTAACGCTAGACCTATCAAGGCGTAGGTCGACGCGCTCAACGTCCCACCCCTGAGCCTCCCCGACTTGAGCAGCGCGCGGCTTAAAATTATCATCGCGCTACGCTGCGCGGTCCCGAGGCGAATAGATTTAATTAGAGCGTTTGCTGAGCGCTAGCGCGCCCGTGAAGAGACAACACCTAGGCGAACGATGAGCTGTTCTCTGCGAGCTGAGGCGCGCGGGGATGATCGCGCTCGAAAGGGACGAGGCGAGGACCTGTGAGTGCCCCGCGCAGGAGTGACCCCGTGGAGAGCTTCGGGGAGCTGTTGGCCGATTACTGCCTGGAGTTGAAGCCGCGCGACGAGCTCCTAATCGTTGGCGGGCTCCAAGGCCTCGAGGGAATCAAGAGCCTCTATATGCGAGCCGTGGTGAGGGGGGCCTACCCGAGAATCGAGCTCGTCGACGACGAGCTCCTCGAGTTCTTCTATAGGCGAGCTCCTCGCGAGCTCCTCGAGTTTCTATCGCCCATAGACGAGTTCGTATACTCTAAAGTGAGCGCCTTGGCCAAAATAGGAGCGCCATCCCACACCAAGCCGCTCCTAACGGTGGACCCCGAGAGGATTAGCGCGAGAGCTCGCGCCACGAGGAGGCTGAAAGAGATATTCCTGGAGAGAGACGCGAGGCGAGAGCTCAGGTGGGTGACGACCCACTTCCCAACTCCGGCATCGGCTCAGGAGGCCGGCTTCGCGCCGCTCGAGTGGCGGGAGTTCGTGTTCCGCTCAATGAAGCTTCACGAGCCCGACCCCGTGGCGGCCTGGCGCGAGCAGGCATCCGCGCAGGAGAGGATCGCGAGGGCTCTCTCCAAGATAGACGAGCTCAGGATCCTCAGCGAGGACTCGGATCTTCTGCTGAAGGTGGGAGGCAGGACCTGGCTCAGCGACGACGGCAAGAACAACATGCCCGGGGGCGAGGTTTTCACGGCTCCTCTCGAGGATACGGCCGAGGGGGCCGTGTCATTCACGTACCCGGCCCTATGGGGAGGCGCCGAGATTGAAGGCGTCAGGCTCGTGTTCAGGAGAGGGGTCGTAGTCGAAGCAAGAGCCCTCCGCGGCGATGAGTTCTTGCGGAAGATGCTGAGTACCGACGAGGGAGCGAGCAGACTGGGCGAGGTCGCGTTCGGCCTGAATTACGATATCGACAGATTCACGAAGCACGTGCTATTCGATGAGAAGATAGGGGGGACGATACATCTTGCTCTCGGAGCGGCCTACCCGGCCACGGGCGGCAGAAACGCCAGCTCCATCCACTGGGACATGGTCAAGGACATGAGGAGAGGGAAAGTGCTAGGCGACGGCGACGTTATCTACGAGAACGGGAGATTCCTCTGGGACCTGATCTAGGCGTCAACGACGCTCGAGCCCCCTAACTAGAGGAGCGGGGCTCCCGCACACGTGGCAGAATCTAGCGCCCTCCACGAGCTTCGCGCCACATCTCGCGCACGCGGGCTCGCCGAGCGCGCCGACCCGCGATGAGACGAAGACCCTCTCGTACTCGCGCTTTACGTCCTCCTTCATCAGGTGCGTGTAGATTTGGGTCGTCTTGACGTCGCTGTGGCCGAGGATCCTCTGGAGGGCGATCAGGCTCATGCCGCGCCTAAGCGCCTCGGTAGCAAACGTGTGCCTGAGGACGTGAGGTCTGACGGGCAGACCGTCGAGGCCTGCCCTCGACGCGAGCCTCTTCAGTCTCTTATAGACGGCGTTGTAAGTGAGCGGTATCACTCTATCATCCGGCTCTCTGCCGGCCAGAGCGACCTCCAGGAGAGACCTAGAGAGGGGGCCCACGAACACCGTCCTGGGCTTGCCGTATTTGCCGTGCCTCACCTCGACCTCTCCTCGCTCCAAGTCCACGTCTCGCGCCCTCAGGGCCAAGAGCTCGCTGATCCTCAGCCCCGTCTCGTAGAGCAGAGCCACGAGGAGCATGTCCGTGAAGTCTCGGGCCGACGCGATGAGCGCTCGAATCTCGCGCTCGCCGAGTGCCTCGATGGCCCCCCTCGGCGGCCTCTTCACGACGGGGACCATGTGGGGCGGCTTGCCGCACCACGCAAGGAACCTCCTCACGAAGAGCGAGTAGTAATGTAAGGTGGACTGGGCCCTCCTCCTCTCCTCGCGACTATCGACTTTCCTCCCGCGCCCGGAGCCGGCCCTCAGTCTCGAGTTGATCCAGCTCAGGACATCCTCGTAGCTCACTTCACTTATCCTCTTCTCGGGACCGACGCGCGAAGCAAAGTCGAGCAACGCCGCTCTATAGCTCTTGACCGTCTTGTCGCTCAGCCCTAGAGCTCCGAGGGTGGCCAAGAAGAGGGAGACGGCCTCCCCAATGCTCCTATTAGATAGATCTGGCGGGGGGCTGGGGAGACTAGTCAAAGATCTGCCCCGGCTGAGGATCAATGCCTCGTTGGGTTAAGAGGAGCGCGCCGCGGGGAGAAGCGGGGGGAGAGGGAAAAATTCCGGGTTCGTTTCGGTCTTACCCGCCCGAGCTCGCTTCACCTAGCCCAGGGCAGTATCAGCTTGCCCAGCTTGTCCATTTCCTCCCAGTACTTCCACTCCTGGTCGACGAGCTTCTGCACGTATTCTATGTCCTCGTCGGCCAGGTTGGCGAATCTGCCCTGCAGCCTCATGTACTCTTTGACCGGCTTCCTCTGGGCCGGCTTCACGGTCAGCCTGAACTTGCCGTGGTCGTACTCCCACAGAGCCCACATGCCCGTCTCGACAGCGAGCCTGCCGACCTTCACCGTGTCCTTCGCGTCGAAGAACCAGCCCTTCGGGCAGGGCACCAGCAGGTGTATCAGCGTCGGGCCTCCGGCGTTCAGGGCCTTCCTGACCTTGTTCATCAGGTCGAGCGGGTAGGAGACGCAGGCGGTGGCGACGTATCTGATGCCCGGATGGGCCGCTGCTATGAGGGCCACGTTCTTCTTCAGCCTGTCGTTACCGATTCTCTTGATCTTGCCCCAGGGCGTGAACGTCGTATAGGCTCCCCAGGGCGTCGTGCTGCTGGCTTGCACTCCCGTATTGGCGTAGGCCTCGTTGTCGTATAGCACAAACAGCAACCTCGGGTAATCATAGGTCAGGGCGCCGGAGAGCCCGGCGAGCCCGATGTCGGCGAAGCCTCCGTCTCCGCCGTACACGACTACGTTTATGTCCTCCTTCTTCCTCTTGCCCTTGGTCATCAGAGCTCTGAGCCCAGCCGCGGTTCCCAGGCCGGCAGCGCCTCCTCCTCCCAGCTGCGCGTGATACCAGGGCAGCGCGTAGGGCGACGTCAGGAACTGGTGAGCGTTGGCGACATACATGCAGCCCGTCGGTCCTAGCAGGATGGTCTTGGGCCCGGCGGCCTTGGCCACGAGCTTGTAGCCCAGAGCGGGGCCGCAGCCTGCGCAGGTCCTGCGACCCGACACGTAGTAGTCAACGGGCGGGATCTCCTTGATCGTCTTGAAGAGTATCTCCTCGCTCATCACGTATCACCTCCCTCCTTAGATGTCCTCACCCTTCAGGGTGAGCCAGTGCACGTTCTTCTCGACTCTCTTGAGCTCTGCGTATTTCTGGATTATCTCCACCGCCTTCACGAAGTGTCCCACGGAGGGCTCTCTGCCTCCCAGGAACAGGAAGTTCGTGATCAGCGGCCTCACATCGGCCTCGTAGAGCGCCGACTTCAGCTCGGTGTAGAGCACGCCCCCGGAGTACGGGGAGCCGAAGGAGAAGCTGAAGTCTAGCACGCCCACCGACTCAACGTTCTCGAGAGCCTGCCTCAGCTCGATGTACGGGAACGGCCTCATGTACCTGCTCCTCACGACTCCGACCTTCACGCCCTTCTCCCTCATCCTCTTGGCGGCGGCTATGGCGTTGATCGTGTAAGCTCCCATCGTGACGAGGGCGTATTTCGCGTCCTCCATGAACCAGCTCTCCACGAAGGGCTTGTAGTCTCTGCCAGCGACCTCGTTGTAGAGCTTCCACGCCTCGGGTATTACCTCCTTGTAGGCCCTCTTCATGGCAACGTCAATGCACTTCCTCTGCTCCGGGCCTATCAGAGACGGGGCCACGTGCTGGGCCTTCGTCACGGGGCCGAAGTCGGGGTCGAGCGGGTAGGGAGGCTTGTAGGGCGGCAGGAATCCCTCTCTTATCCTCTTCTCGTCGGGCGCCAGTACTGGACCTGATATGTGCGTGACGGTTGCTCCGTCTACTGCCACGAACGTCGGCAGCAGCACTCTCGGGTCCTCGCTGACTCTGAAGGCCACGATGGTCGCGTCGAGGGCCTCCTGCGGGCTCATGGGCCACGATATCATCCAGCCGTAGTCTCTGTAAGTCAAGACGTCGTTCCACTCCATGCCGAAGTTGCCCGGGTCGTCGAGAGCTCTGCAACCGGCCAGAGCTACCACGGGGCACTGAGCTAGGGCTGTGACTATTATGGCCTCGGTGGCGAAGATCATGCCGACGCCGCTGCTCCCAACGAACGTCCTAGCTCCCACAGTAGATGCGTGCTTGGCCACCTCGAACTGCGTGTGCTCGGAGTCGGCCACGATGAGCTCGGCCATCATCTGCCCGTCGGCTATCATTTGGGCTATCGCGTTCATGACGCCGGTGTAGGGCCTGATCGGGTACGCCGCGATGACGTCGACGTCAGCTATTCTAACGGCCTCGGCCACCGCTCTGGCTCCGTGCCAGACGTGCTTCCTCGGAACGGCCACGAGCTCAGGCGGGAGAGGCTTCACGCGAGCTGAGGACATATCTTTCACCCCTCATGACCGTAAAGGGTTTAGAAACCGAATTCTATCAGGGCCTCGCTCAGAGTAATCACCTCAGGATCCTCGAGGCCCTCAACGACCTTTAGCTCGGGCATCATCGTCTTAGCCTTGGTCGGGCAGACGTTGGCGCAGATCCCGCAGCCCTTGCAGTATAGGTAGTCGATCTTCGAGGTCGAGACGAAGTCGATTGCCCCGTCGGGGCAGTTGACGGCGCACTGCTTGCAGTCGATGCACTTGGCCTGATCGTGGACCGGTCTCTGATATCTGGCGAAGGCCGTAGTGAACCCTATGTTCTTCTCGCCGGGCTTAGGGCCGAACTCTATCAGGCCGGGCGCCAGGGCCTCCCACCTCGGCATGGCGGCCATTCTATCGGCGTAGGTGGGCGCGTAGGCGGCGGCGAGCTTGAACTTCATGTAGGTCTCGTAGTCCCAAGGCCCCTTGACTTCGGCGGGGGGCTTGTAGGGGCTCTCGCGCCTTACTCTGAGCTCCTCGGCAGCCACGCTGACGGGCATCTCTTGGACCTCGTCGTACGCCTCCCATATGATCTTGGCCTTGCCCTCCCACTTCAGAGCGGCGAGGGCGGCCTCTATGTCGGCTCTGCTGACTATGCCCTTCTCGATGAGGGCTCTAGCCACGGCCCCGAAGACGCCGAAGGCGAAGTCTCTGCCATACTTCTTGGCCCTGATCGTCATGATCTTGCCGCTCCACTCCTGAGCCAGCTGATACTTCTTGACGAGCTCTAGCACCTGGCTTGGCGAGAGAGCCGTGTTCACAATGAGATAAGCGTCTCTCTTAGCTCCATCGAAGAGCAGAGCCCTCTGGCTCGTCTTGTGGAGCAGCATGGAGGAGTCCAATACCACGAGCACGTCGTTTAGCTCGCCGACGGGCTCGGGCTCCTCGACCAGAAGCACATCGATCTTGGGCTTGCCTATAACAGCGTAGTAGATCAGCGGTATGTTCACTCTCTCGGGGGCGTCGTCGTACCTCATGTAGAAGTAAGAATCTTTTCCTCCGGCCATAGCCGCGTAGGCGGCGAGCCTGCATATGTTCATGGCGTGAGCGGTGTGAATGACGCCGCGGCCGTGGACGGCAACCCAGAAGAGCTCTTCGAGCTCGGGTCTCCTCAGTTCGAGCTCGCTCAAGGCCACACCCCACTTGCTTCGCGCTGTATTGAACGCGCTCCGAGTATATTAATCGTTACGGTAGCAGGCGCGGGCCTAGTCCCGCGGTCGGTCCCGGGGCTCGCGTGAACTTTTCCTCGTAAGTTTGAAAAGGTTTTTAAACGATAAAGAGCGAAAATTAGGTGATTTTTATAAAAAACTAAATATTTCAAATATTTAGTTTTTGTCGTGATGTCTTAGCCGCTCGGGAAGGCCCCGAACTTTATCATGCTGTAGAACAGGCCCGTCCAGTAGAACAGGAGCCCTCCGGTCAGCACGGCCGTCGATATTATGCTCATCCTAGCCTCCTTGGGCACGAGGAAGTTGTTGACAACTAATATTTGCAAGCAGTAGGCGCCCATGACGAAGCTGCTCATGAAGGCCAGCACGTCGAGTATGAAGCTCGGATTCTTAGCGCCCCCGTAGTACAGTATCACGATCACTCCTCCCAGCGAGGCGAGCCACAGCCAAATGTAGTAGAGCTTCCTCATGCCGATCTTCCTGGCCTGCGGTATCAGTATCATCGTCATGTCGGCCTGGCCTCTGCTGAACGCGTCGAAGATTCCGAAGCTCATCTTCCAGCCGACTATGCCCACGGTGAAGAGCCAGAGGAATTTCAGCGGGCCCCACAAGAAGGCGAAGACGTCGCCCATGCCGAGGATCGCGGCGTCTCTCTTGCCCTTGAGCATAGCCTCCTTGACCGCCGGGCTGAGCTCGGACGCTCCTTGGGCCAGCGTCGTGTAGAACAGCGTTATGA
This sequence comes from Fervidicoccaceae archaeon, assembly GCA_038878695.1. NCBI lineage: Archaea > Thermoproteati > Thermoproteota > Thermoprotei > Fervidicoccales > Fervidicoccaceae > Fervidicoccaceae archaeon. Next base: position 58,738 of record JAVZVD010000003.1, on the reverse strand, counting down.
TGAAAGTTATAAGGCCGAAGCTGATGGCTGCGTCGTAGACGTTGAGCTTTCTCCACGCCTTCCACTTCCTCATCTCCTCGGGGTCGCTGAGATCACTAAGGAATCCCGCCTCACGCCACTTCTCCTCTCTGCCGAAGATCAGGCCGGTGACCTTCGGCATGTAAGCGCTCATGCCGGACCCTTCTTCTCTGGCGAAGAGCGTGTACCACATCTGCTGCATGCCGGAGGGTCCCATGAAGGCTATCGAGCCGACGATGAGAGGCAACCAAAGCTTCGGGTTCTCAGAGATGGCCTTGGGCCAGTAGCCGAACCAAAAGCTGCCCTTGAAGGAGTACCACCAGAATATGTTCCTGCCTGCTTTGGCCGTGGCCGCGACCGCCACGCTGAGGCCCACGGCCGTCATTATTGCGACGGCTATAGTCAATATGGTTTTCACCGTCTTGTAGACCTGATATGGCGCCAGCGTCAAGATTATGGGAATGAGTATGAACGCTCCGAGCTGCCAGTACAAGAGAGAGGTCTTGCTCTTAAAGGCCTGCTGCAGAGCCCAAGCGCCGAAGGCCACGTGGCCGGGCCATATGTACACGAGAGTGGCAACTATGAGCCAGAACCACGCGATGAGCGGGTGGAGCCTATAGCCTGCCTGGAATATGCTCTCGCCGGTGAGGTAGGTCCACCTGGCTATCTCGGCCGTGACGAATATCTGGACGAGCAAGCCGACGGTAGACAGCCACCTGATTTCTGGGCCGAAGACTATGACGAGCCTCGGCCACATGTAGGTCTCTCCGAGGCCTACGCCGAGAGCGGCGATGATAAGGCCGGGGCCGAAGATCTTCCTGAGCTCTACGGGACCCGGATCGGGGAGCTTGGCGGGCTCGAGAGGCGGGCCATAGCCTATCTTAATTCCCGCCTTTTGCTCAGACGACAATGCGGAGCCTCACTCTCCTCGAGGAAGAGGAGAAGGAGGCTCTTTTTATAAATGCTTTTCCATGACTATTTCTTATAATCCCTCATCGAAGAAGGAGAGCCGGCTTCAGGGGGAGAGGCTCTCTCCTCGCCGCGCCTCTCGCCTCCTCTTCGACGACCTCAACGCGAGCTCCCGTGCACATCTCGACGTAGGCTTTCGCGATCCTCACCGCTTCGGGCTCTCTGCGCCAGTTCTCCCTCAGAACAGGGTCGAGAGAGCGCGGGAGAGCTTGGATCCTCTCAATAACCTGTCGAGCGGCATCTAGAGGGTTCCTCGAGCCCCACCTGGCCGCTATCTTAGCTAGATCGCTCGGGCTAGCGCCCGATCTCGCCGCGTCGATGAGGAGAGGCAGCGCCTCTCTCTTCCTCTCGCTCGCGACCACGACCTCGACCTCGCTTGGCCTCGCCCCTATCGCTCTGGCGATGTTGTTGACGTCAGCTACGACGAGTCTGCCGAGGTGATAGGCCATTAGATATATCGGGTCACGCGAGATCCGAGAAGCCTCGGGCCAAGAGCTCTCGAAGACGCTGCCTTCTCCCCCAAGCTCAGCCCACAGCTCTTCGGCCAGCGCCGGCGCGAAGGGAGCCATGAGCTTTATCCACGTCGTCGCGGCGATCGACGCGGCCCTCGACGAAACGGCGCGACCGCTCCTCAGGAACTCCCTCACGGTGGCGCACATCGTAGGGACGGAGGCGACCGCGGCTCGCCTGATCCTGTACGTCTCAAAGGCCTCACTCGCCTGCTCCACTACGTCTGCCACGGCCGCGAGCAGCATCTCGTCTAGCTCTCTCGAGCTCTCGGCCCCGCCCGCGCGCGCGATCTCCGCGAGCTCTCGCAGGAGCTCGTAAGCCTCCTCGAGCATGCGGACCGAGCTCTCCAGGAGATCCCTCGTGAAGTTCGCGTCGTTGCCGAGCTCGGCCGCGAGTGCCAGCGCGAGCCTGAGGGCGTCGGGGCCCGCCATGTCGAGGGCCCTGTGGAGCGGGATGAAGTTCCCCCTGCTCTTGCTCATCTTCTCGCCCTCGACCATGACGTGCCCGTTGACCACGATCCTGCGAGGCCAAAGCTCCTCCGGGAAGAGAGCCACGTGGTTGAAGACCATGAAGGTCAGGTGATTTTGGACGAGGTCCTTCCCGCTGTGTCTGTTGTCTAGGGGGTACCAGTAAAGGAACTCGCGCCTAAGCTCGTCGAGCGCCTTCGCCGGGATGCCCGTCTTCTCAGAGACCTCGCCCAGGTCGCCCTCGCCCAAGAACACGTAGTCCCAGAACTCGTGCGTGAGGCTCTCGGGTCTTATCCCGAGCCTCCTTATCCCCGAAATCACGGTGTAGAAAGCCATGTAAATCGTCGAGTCGCTCAGGCTCTCAATGATCCACTTATCATCCCAGGGGAGCTTCGTGCCGAGCCCTCTGCTCCTAGCGCAGGCCTTCTTCTTGAGCCAATCGATCGTGTAGAAGAATTGAGGTCTATACTCCTCCGGGACGACCTCGATCTTCTCGAGCGCGCGCCTCGCGCGCTCCTTCCACTCCGGGTTCTCGTAGTCGATGAACCACTGGTCCCTTAGGACCTTCACTATTATCTCGGCTCCGCACCTACAATAGACGGGCTTATTCGCTATATCGTAAAGCGGCGCGGCGAGGCCGCGCGCTTTGGTCCACTCCACGACGGTCTCTCTGGCCTCCCGCACGCTGACGCCCGAGAGCCTTCGCGCTAGCTCGAACTGCTCCTCGAGAGCCTCGACGATCGTGGATGCGAGGTCCGATCTCATGCGCCCCCTCTCGTATTCATCGAGATAAACGGTCTTCGTGGCCTCGTCCAGCAGATTTCTCTGCCTCGTGGAGGTGATGCCGAGCCTTTCCACGGCGTCTCTGGCCGGAATCTCCGAGTATCCTTCGAGCGATATCAACGAGATCGGAGCGATGCGCCCCAGCTCGCCTAGCTCAAGCAACGCTACGTAGTCGTAGGGAGCGTGAGCGGGGACGCTCATGACGATGCCCGTCCCGGTCCTCGGGTCGACGAAGTCGGCCCCGAGCACGGGCACGATTCTACCTGTGATAGGGTTCCTCGCTCTCTTGCCCACGAGCTCCGAGCCCCGAAGTCTCTCTCCCTTCATCTCTACTTCTTCTACCTGATAGCTTAACTTGCGAGCCGCCTCCTCGGAGAGGAGGACTCTCCTTCCTCCCACGCTCGCCACCACGTAGGGGGCCTCAGGGTTCACCCAGAGATTCGTCACTCCGAAGACCGTCTCCGGGCGCAGCGTGGCGACGGGGTACTCGGGGCCTCCGTCGACGTCGGCGAAGAAGAGCACCGTGAACTCCACTATCTCGGGCTCAACGTCGTCTCTCGTGTCGTGCATGCTCACCGGGCTCTGGTGGCGAGGGCACCAGCCGACCGGGTGAGTTCCCTGAACCACGTAGCCTCTGCGCTTGAGCTCCTCGAACTGCCATCTTATGAAGGCGCTATATTCGGGGTCCACCGTCGTAAATTTCCTTCTCCAGTCTATGCTGAGGAGCAGCCTCTTCATGTCTCTCTCGGCCCACTCCTTGAAGTACTGGGCCATTCCCAGAGGGGTCTTGAGCTTCTCGAGGTCCTCGCGGGGGACTCCGTGCAGCTCGACGAACTGTCTCTCGAGCTCGGCGTCGCCTCGCTCTAAGGCCTCGGACATCGTGAGTACCGGCGTGCCGGTGAAGTGGAACCCCATGGGGAAGAGAACGTTGTAGCCTCTCATTCTTTTGTAACGAGCCACGATGTCTGGGATCGTATACGTTAGGCCGTGCCCTAGGTGGAGCGGCGCATTGGGGTAAGGATAGGCCGCTGTCACGAAGAACTTGGGTCTCGAGGGATCCGGGTCCGACTCGTAGAGCCTCCTCTCCTCCCAAATGCGGCTCCACTTCTCTCCCAGCGATTTCAGGAGCTCTCGGAAATCGCTCGAGGACACGGGCCCCGCACCTTCGGCGCTCCGATGGTTCTCGCTCTGCTGGGCTCTTATATTAAGAACGGGTGCGCGCGGGTTCCTCGCCGACGAGGCTCGGGGAGGGGATTGCTCTTCAGGATTGTCGGGATCCGCCTACCGTCGTCTCGTCATCGCCCCGCGTGCTTTTCCTCGAATAGCTGGGAAAAATGTTAACGTGAATCGGCGCGTCTACTTCTTGTTTACAATGTTAACATACTCTCCGCGGATACGTTCATAAGTCACACCAGTAGATAAAAACCCGTTAACGAACAGTTGTTCACCGGAGACGCTCGAAATGGACCGTGATTTCTCCACCGCCTCGGTGGGCGACGGACTCTATCTCTCCTACGACGTGCCCCCTCTAGTTCCCCTCGAGCGGAGGCCGGCTCACCCGCTTTACATCACCGACACGACGCTCAGAGACGGGCAGCAGGGGTGGAGGCCTCTGAGGCCCGAGGAGGCCCTAAAAATCTACTTCGTCCTCGAGAAGCTCAGCGGCCCCAACGGTATCGTCAGGACCGTCGAGCTCTTCCCGTTCACTGAGAGGGACAGAGAGATCGCGAAGACGATTATAGAGCACAGAGCCAAGTGGCCCGAGCCCATAGGGTGGATCAGAGCTAAGCGCGAGGACGTAGATCTGGTGAGGAGATGCGGCTTCGACCACACCGTGATCCTCACGAGCGTCTCGGATTACCACATTTACCTGAAGCTCAATCTCGACAGGAAGAGCGCGGAAGAGAAGTTCCTAGAGGCGATAAGCTACGCTTTAGATCGAGGGCTCAAGATCAGAGTTGCCATGGAGGACGTGACGCGATCGGACGTCCTCGGCTTCGTCCTACCCTTCGCCGAGAAAATATTGAGGGTAGCCGAGAGGGTCGGCGCTGTGGACTCCGTCGTTTTCAAGCTCTCGGACACGCTGGGCCTCGGCCTCCCCATGGAGGTGGTGGGTCTGCCGCGGGGGGTGCCGGCGCTGATCAAGGCGTTCAGGGAGAGGCTCGGGGTAAAGCCGACCCAGCTCGAGTTCCACGGCCACAACGACTTCCACATGGCAGTAGCCAATCACGCGGCCGCGTGGCTCTCGGGGGCGTCGTTCTCGAATTGCACTCTCTTTGGAGTGGGCGAGAGAGCGGGCAATTGTCCTCTAGAGGCCATGCTTCTAATCTACGCCAGCATATACGGCTCATTCAACGGCAGCGACCCGCGCGCCATAGGCGAGGCGAAAGAGCTCTTCGAGTCGCTGGGTCACGCGTTCTCCCGCTACTACCCGCTAGTCGGGGAGAACGCTTTCGCGACCGCCGCCGGGATCCACATAGACGGACTCATTAAGAATCCATTGATTTATCTCCCGTTCAACCCCGAGACCATAGGCATGCGCGTCAAGGTGCGCGTCAGTAGGCATTCGGGGCGAGCCGGGATTGCCTACGTGCTCGCTCGGCGCCTCGGACTAGACCCCACGGCTCTGAAGAGGTGCCAAGGGGTCATCGATAAGCTTTACGAGCTCGCTCTCGAGAAGCTCGAGGCCGAGAATAGAGTTGAGCTCAGCGAAGAGGAGGTGTACTCGTTAGCGCTAGAGGCCGCGGGCGGAAGGCTGCTCAACCTGCTGAGAGAGAGTTGCGGGCTCCACCCCTCGGCCGAGGCCTCGGCGTCCGCACAACGTGATAGCTAACCCATGCTTCTCCGTCTCAAGACGGAGTACCCGGCCACCTTCCCCACGACCACCGCCTCAGCCATTCTGAGGAAGAGCCCGGTCTCCACGACGCCCGGCGTGAGCTTCAGGGCTTGGTGAAGCTGGTCCAAGCTTCCTTGCCAGCTTCTCGCATCGATGTCGACCAACACGCCGCCCGTGTCCGAGACCACGGGGCCCCACTTGCCCCCGACCGCTTCGCGGACTCTTGCTTCTAGCCCGAGCTTCTTCAGCTCTCGGAGCACGAAGGGCAGAGCTATGGGGTGTACCTCGATCGGTATGGGTAGCTTGAGCAGATTGACCGAGTATTTCGTCTCGTCGGCCACGACGATGAACCTCTTAGACTGAAGCGCCATGACCTTCTCTCGGAAGTGGGCCGCTCCTCCCCCCTTCACTAAGTTCAGCTCGTCATCGTAAGCGTCCGCGCCGTCAACGTAGACGTCGAACTCGTCGACGCCGCTCGGCTCGAGGAGCTTGGCTCCTCTCCTCTTAAGTTTGAGGAGAGTGTCGAGGCTCGACGCGGCGAAGGTCTTGCTCCGGATCACGTCATCGGGCAGCATCTCTATGAGCGTCGTTATCGTGCTCCCGGTTCCCACACCAATTACCTCCGCCGCATCGAGGAAGCCCTCCTCAATGAAGCCCCGCGCCGCGTTGAGCCTCATCGCCGCTTTAGCGTGCAAAGTCGGCACCGGGCGTCGGGTGACTCTTCGGCGAGGACTTTATGCGTTTCTCGTGAATGCTCGCCGACCAGCTCGCTTCGGTTTTAAGAGCGCGCCGACTCATCGGTGAGTGGGTGCGGACTACGAGGCTAGGGACATCGCTGCTTAGACACGGCGAGGCCAAGAACACGAGACTCATCGTGGCATTCGATCGCGTGCCCGGCAGATTCGCGGAGAGCATGTCGATCGAGGCGGTGAGGAGAGAACTGCTAGGTCTAGCGGAGCACGCGGCAGCGATCAAGGTGGGCCTCCCGTTTATGTTAAGCTTGGGCCTCGAGGCGTTAACGAGGCTGAGCCGAGAGCTAAAAGGCCGAGCTTATCTGCTGGCGGACTTAAAGTTGGCCGACGTGCCGCACATATCGAGGGCCCTGAGCAAGTTGGTGTGCGAGGTCGGATTCGACGGCCTCATAGTCCACGCATTCGTTGGCTCCGACTCCCTCAGAGAAGCTGTAGCCGAGGCCCGATCGCTGGGCTCCGAGGTCTTCGCGGTGGTCGCCATGAGCAATCCGGGAGCGGAAGAGGCGATCAACAAGTCTTTCGGCACTCTGGTGAGGCTGGCGCTGGAGTCGGACGTCGACGGCTTAGTGGTTCCGGCCACCTTCCCGGTTTATATAAGGAGGGCCAGAGAACTGGCACCCTCCAAGACTATTTTGTCTCCTGGCGTAGGAGCTCAGGGGGCCCCGGTGGGCTCTGCCGTGAGGGCCGGCTCGGACTTCGAGATCGTGGGCCGAACCGTGCTAGAGAGCGCCGACCCCATCGAGACGGCCAGAAGGCTGAGGGAGGCCCTGCCTTGGAGGCTATAGCGGAGGCCGTAGCTCGCGAGCTAGTGCGAAAGGGCGTTCTCAAGCTGGGCGAGTTCAGATTGTCCTCCGGGAGGACCAGCAGGTTCTACATAGATATGAGGGTGGGGCTCGCGTTCCCCGACCTACGAGAGCTCGTAGTGAAGGGGCTCGTTGATCTAGCTCGGAGCCCTCTACCTGACGTGATAGTAGGCGTGGCGACGGGTGGATTGCCGTGGGCTGCCATGGTAGCTCACGAGTTGAGTCTGCCTCTCGCGTACGTTAGGAGCGAGAGAAAGGAGCACGGCACAATGAGTGTCGTGGAGGGGGAAATCACCGCAGGCTCCTCGGCCTTGGTCATAGACGACGTGGCTACGACGGGGGCGAGCATTGAGAGGGCGGTGCTGACTCTCCGCGAGAAGGGCGCCATGGTCGAGCGCGCTCTCGTCGTGGTGGACAGAGAGGAGGGGGCGGCAGAGAAGCTCAAAGCCCGCGGAGTGGACCTGCTCAGCCTATTAAAAGCGCGCGACCTCCTTAGCCTTCTTGAGGGGGCCCCCCTGAAAGGCGAAGAGACTTGAAGTGGAAAAGCAGAGACGTGATTTCCATCTTGGACTTCACGCGAGAGGACCTCGAGACTCTATTCCACGAAGCTCTAGAGATCGAGAGAAGGCCCGAGAAGTACTCGAGGGCTCTCGAGGGGAAGCTCGTAGGGCTGGCCTTCTTCGAGCCCAGCACCAGAACGTACCTCAGCTTCGACGCGGCAGTAAAGAGGATGGGCGGTAACACGATAGGCTTCACGCAAGAGACCTCGACATCGATAGCTAAGGGGGAGAGCTTCGCCGACACGGTGAGGACGCTGGACCTCTACGTCGACTGCCTCGTGATAAGGCACCCTCTTGAGGGGTCCTCGAGGTTCGCGTCCGAGATCGCTAGATCCCCGGTCATTAACGCCGGAGACGGGTCGCAGCATCATCCGACTCAAACGTTCGTTGACTTCTACGCGCTCTGGAGGAGATTTGGCTACATCTCCGGCCTCGTGATCGGAGTGCTCGGGGACTTAAGATATAGCAGAGCCGCTAGCTCGTTCATATTGGGGCTGACGCTGTATAGGCCGAGGAAGCTCTACCTCATCTCTCCCCCTCTCCTAAGGCTCAGAGAAGAGGTCCGCGCGTACCTCGCAGCCTCGGGACTCGCCTTCGAGGAGATCGATAGGCTAGAGGACGTGATGCACGAGCTCGACGTCCTCTACGTGACGAGGGTTCAACGAGAGAGATTCCCCGATCCCGGCGAATACGAGAAGGTCCGAGGCAGCTACAGAGTCGATGGAAGGGTCTTAGCGAAAGCGAAGGCGGAGGCCGTTCTGATGCACCCCTTGCCGAGAGTAGAGGAGCTGACGTACGAGGTCGACAGAGCTCCGCAGGCTTACTACTTCAAGCAGGCCTCCTACGGAGTTCCCGTGAGGATGGCTCTTCTCAAGCTCGTGCTCTTGGGTGAGAGCTCTTGATGAGCGAGGACAGGCTCACCGTCTCTAAGATAAAGAGCGGGACGGTGATAGACCACATACCAGCTGGTCAGGCGCTTAACGTGCTGAGGATCTTGGGCATAACCGGTCAAGAGGGGCTGAGAACTGCTGTATTGATGAACGTCGAGAGCAGAAAACTCGGTAAGAAAGATATAGTTAAGATAGAGGGTAAAGAGTTATCTCCCGAGGAGGTCAATAAGATAGCTCTGATAGCTCCGACCGCCACGATAAACATAATCAGGGAATACGCCGTGGCCAGCAAGACTCGCGTAGTGGTGCCGAGCCTCGTGGAGGGAGTGCTCAAGTGCACGAGGCCCACTTGCATAACGAATAAACCAGGCGAGCCTTTGAGGTCCAGGTTCGTGTTAGTCTCGAGGAGTCCCGTGAAGTTCCAGTGCTCTTACTGCGGCAGCTACCTCGAGGGCTGGGATATTGCCAAGCAACTTTCGACCTGAGCTATTGGCTAGACATCCGGCTCGTCTCGTCGAGAAGAAGAGGGAGGGCGATAAGGTCTGGTCGCTTTACTTTCGATGTCCGACCCTCCCGAAGACCGAGCCCGGTCAATTCGTCATGGTCTGGCTGCCGGGCTCCGAGGAGATCCCGATAAGCCCCTCCCTCCATGACGAAGAGAAAGGTTTAGTCAGGTTGACCGTAGCTGCCGTCGGTCCCACGTCTTCCGCCCTCTGCGCTCTCGGAGCGGGCTCCCTCGTTCTACTGCGAGGACCCTACGGTCGAGGCTTCTCGAGGAGGAGTTACTCGAGGCCCCTCCTGATGGCGGGGGGCTACGGCGTGGCGCCTATAGCGTTCTTGGCGCGTCGCCTGGCCGAAGAGTCGATGACGCCCGTGATCTGTCTCGGAGCCAAGAATTCGTCGAGCCTCTACCTCCTCGATGAGCTCAGAGGCCTCGGGGCCGAGCTGCTGATCTACACCGAGGACGGCAGCATAGGAGAAAGGGGGGCCGTAACCGACGCTCTGACGAGCCGCCTAGCGCTCGAGGAGGTCGACGCTCTCATGGCCTGCGGTCCCGAGCTTATGCTCAGAAAAATAATCGATATAATCGATAGAGCTGAGAAGCGCCCCTCCATAGTCGAGTTATCCGTCGAGAGGCTCATTAGATGTGGAGTAGGGCTCTGCGGCTCCTGCTCGCTTGGTCCGTGGCTCGTGTGCAGAGACGGCCCCGTCTTCAGCGCAGAGAGGCTACGTGGCACAGAGCTAGGCCTCTGGAGGAGGGGGTGGGCCGGAGAAGTTGAGTCGATCAGTTAAGCTAGTGGTTCGAGGGAAGGCTTTCGTCGCGGGAGAGATCGCGAGAGTCACGATCGCAGGCAACGAGCAGGGGCTCGTGGAGAAGATCGAGCTCGGTAGCTCGAACTCAGGACGGGGAGAGGAGGAGCTGGACTTCGACAAGCCGGGCTACCTAATAGCGCCCGGCGTCGTCGATTTACACGTACACCTCAGAGATTGGGGCCAGAGCGCGAAGGAGACTGTGAGGAGCGGCACGGCCGCGGCCGCGGCCGGAGGCGTAGTTGCCGTGGCAGATATGCCGAACACGCTGCCGCCCGTCGACACGTTGGAGAGAGCGTTGGAGCGAGACCGCCTGCTCGGCTCCGGCTCTTACGTAGACTACGTGCTGTACGCTAAGCCTCCGCGTGATCCAGTGGAGCTCGAGGAGATGTTGAAGGTAGCGATAGGACTGAAAATATATCCCGAGGACCTCCGCCGAGCGGAGCACCTGCCGCCGAGTCCTCCAGGTGCTCTGTTCGTGTTCCACGCGGAGTCGCCGGAGTGTATTGAGGGGGTCGCCGATGTTAAGAGAGGTCACAGGCCGGGGGAGGAAAGGCCCGGGCGTTGCGAGGTCGAAGCCGTGGAGCGAATATTATCGTCGCCTGCTTTCTCGACTCGCAGGATCCACGTAACCCACGCTACGCTCTGCGAATCGATAGAGCTGATCGAGCGTGCGAGGAGAGGCGGGGCGCGCGTCACAGTAGACGCTACTCCTCATCATTTGTTGCTCGATGCGAGGGCCTATACAATGGCGGGCTCCGTTGCGAAGGTGTACCCGCCGTTGAGGCTCGGCGCACACACCGAATGCCTGCGGACGGCTCTCCTCCGCGGGGTCTTAGACGCCGTGTCCTCTGATCACGCGCCCCACGAGGACTCGGAGAAGAGCCGCGGCTACTGGGAGGCGCCGCCCGGTATTCCAGGCCTCGAAACCTTGGTCCCTCTCGCGTTCACGACAGCATTGAGGCTCGAGATGCCCATCGAGAGGCTGTTCTGGGTATTATCGAGAGGCCCGGCCAAGATATTAGGGCTCGGCGACGTGCTCGGCGAAATCGCGGTGGGAAAGCTGGCCAGCTTCACCGTTCTCGACGTGAGGGGGTGGCGCAGAGTTCGCGGGACGAGCTTTAGGTCGTCGGCGAAGCTCACCCCATTCGAGGGGTGGGAGTTGACAGGCTGGCCTCACGCTACCATTGTCAGATCGGAGCTCGTCTACTTGGACGGGGAGCTCGTTGGGAGAGCCGGGCATGGGGTGAATCTGCTTGCCTCTCTCGCTCGAGGTCGATATAGGTAAGCTGAGGCTGAGATATCCGACCATGTTGGCCAGCGGCGTGTTGGCCGTCAACTCGCAACTAATGGGGTCTCTCGCCAGAACAGAGGGCTTGGGCGCTATCGTAACGAAGAGTGCGACGCTAGAGGCTAGGAGAGGCTACGAGAACCCCGTCATCGCCGGTGGCCCGTGCTATGTGGTGAACGCGCTGGGTCTCCCGAACCCCGGCTACAAGGTGATGTCCGAGGAGCTTAGATTAATCGGACCGGCGCTGCGCGAGTCGGGCGTGAGGCTCGTAGCGAGCCTCGCGCCCTCGAGTCCGCGTGAGGCCGAGGTCATGGCGATCGCGTTCGAGGAGGCCGGCGCCGAGGCTCTAGAGCTGAATCTGAGCTGCCCTCACGCATCAGGGCTGGGTCTCGAAGTGGGCTCCGACCCGGAGCTCGTCGGAGAGCTCGTCGAAGCCGTAGCCTCGACAACTAGCCTGCCCGTCTTGGCGAAGCTCGGATTCTCCGACAGAGCGATCGAATCGGCCAAGAGAGCGGAGGAGGCCGGGGCGACCGCCGTAGTAGCGATAAACACGATCCGTGGGGTCATCATAGATCTACACGCGAGGAGGCCGGTCTTATCCAACGTGTACGGGGGGGTCTCGGGACCGGCCATAAGAGCCATAGCCGTGGGGATGGTCTATAGGCTATACGAGGAGCTCAGCATCCCCATCATAGGCTGCGGTGGGATAGACTCGTGGGAGAGCGCCGCCGAGATGATACTCGCTGGCGCCTCGGCGGTCCAAGTGGGCACCGCTCTCATGTACAAAGGATTAAGGGTTTTCCGGGAAATCGCGGAGGGGCTCGAGAGATACCTCATCGAGGTCGGGGCCGAGACTCTGAAAGAACTGGTAGGAGCGGCGCATCCCAAATAAAGATACGTCTTCGCGGTTTAGTCGGCTACGAGCCTGCTCGTCGAGGCCTTCCTAAGTCTACTCATGAGGGTCAGCCCAAGCCCCCTCTCCTCGAAGCCCTCCGCTATTACGACGTCGACGCCAAGCTTGTCGGCCTCTCTCAGAGCCTTGAAGAGGTTCTGGGCCACTCTATAGAGGTTGCTCCTCGGACCGAGAGATTTTACGTTAACTCCGAGACCCTCATAGAACTTGACCGTCTCATCTGTGGCCAGGATCAATCTTCTCTCGGAGCTGAAGCGCGCGGCGACGCCCTTGACGACTTCCGCGAGCTTCTTTAAGTCGTCGTAGCTCTTCAGCTCTACCAACACCAGCCGGCAGCTGGGGGCATAGTGTCTGTACTTGACACCGGGCGAGAGAGCCTCCCGCGCCTCCTCGATCCCTCTCGCGAAGGGGGGAACAATGATTTCTCGACCAAGGATCCTTTCTATCTCCTCGATGGGGAGAGAGCCCGGTCTCAGGAGTATGGGTGGGTCCGTGAGGAAGCTGACCACCGTGGACTCGACGCCAAAGAGGGTCTCCCCCCCATCTATTATCGCATCGATGAGACCCCATAGGTCCTCCACTACGTGAGATGCCTCGGTGGGGCTGGGCCTACCCGATACATTAGCGCTTGGTGCAGCAATGGGGACCCCTGCTTCTTTTATCAAAGCGAGGGCGACCGGATGCGCCGGCACTCTAACCGCGACACTATCGAGCCCTCCAGTAGTCTCACGGGGGACGCGCGGATTCCTCGGGAGAACGAGGGTGAGGGGGCCCGGCCAGGCTCTCTCGACCAATCTCAGAGCCTGCTCTGGAGCGCTTCGAGCGACCTCAAGCAATTGATCCGCAGATGCTATGTGGACTATGAGGGGGTTGTCCAGGGGTCTTCTCTTCACCTCGTATACTCTGAGCACAGCGCCGATGTCGTAGGCATTGGCTCCCAGACCGTAGACCGTCTCGGTGGGAAACGCCACGAGACCTCCCGCTCTTATTAAGTTCGCGCACTCGCTCACAGCACGAGGGTCGGGGTCGTGAGGGTCCACTTTGTAGAGCCTGGTCATTAGCGCTTCAGCCCGAGATGGGGTGTTATGCTTTCCGGTCGCGAGCTATCAGCCGAGGAATTTTCTAAGTTTTCCCAGCGCGATGACGTGCGGCTCGCTCCTCGCCTCCTCGAGGAGGAGAGCGTACGCTCCACCCGCTCTCTCGCGTATCCCCAAGTGGTCCAGCAGCTCCTCGGCCTCGCGCACCACGTCTTCCCCAAAGTTCTTAGCGGCCACGCCAGGGTGAAAGAGTTGAGCTTCGAACTTCAACTCGTCGAATAGGCCTGGCAGCTCTCTTATCAGGACCCTGTCCGCCATTTCGGTCCTGAGAGCCCTCAACAGAAAGGCCGCGTCGAGTAGGAGGGGGGGCAGACCAGCCGTGTAGAAGGCTGCCGTGTATACTATGGCCCTTGGGACCCAATGGACTCTCCCATCGTCGCATCTGAGGGTCCTGCCATAGGTTCTCCACAGCACTCTCTCTCTCGTGCCAGGTATTATGGAGCTTATCTGATTCACTCTCTCGATCAGCCTCGCTACTCTGCTCCTGTAAAGGCTCGAGGCCTCGTTAGCTAGTTGCGCTATCTCCTCCTCGCTCGATTGCAGAGGTCGCGGCTCTCTCCTCGAAGATTCGATGAGGATCTTCTTGAGCGTAGAGTAGGAGTCAAAGGGGAGATCGTACCTAGCAGCCGACTGCACCGTAACGGTGAAGTATCCTCTGTAGTGCTCGACCTCGCGCTCCACGAGGGCCGGATTGTTCATAGCACCCCGAAAGGGTGGGCTGCCCGACCCAACAATGGGCCTAACGTCGTAGCCCTCCTCTCGCATGCTCCTGATACTGGCGAGAGCCATCCTCAACGCAAGTGACGAGGCCACGTGCCCGTGACGGACGGCCGAGTCGCTTATGCCGAGGAACACGCGCGTCCATCTCTCCTCATCGGGGAGCAGTCCTATTCGCTCGTAGAATTCTCGGAGCATCTTGTCGATCCTCAAATGGTACGTAGCGTCCTCTATCAGGGGCAGCAGCTCGACCCTGCCCACGTCGATTCCCAGCTCCTCCTCAACGATCTTAGCCTTTTTGTCGAGTATCCTCTGCACCATGAGCATCTGAGAGACGTCCTCGACCATTGGCAGAATGACCCAGCGCGTGGCCTGTACGCCGGCCAGCTTCCACGAATAGTAATTGGCCATCACGGCAGCCTCCATTGAGAGAAAAGCCCTATCTACGTCCTCGAGCGTCGGGCTAGGCACCCTAGGAGTCACGATGAGGCGTTCGCCGACGCCGAGCTCAAGCTCGAGCGCTTTCGTCACGACTTCCCTGGGCTGGGCGTAAGGGGTGAGCTTTCCCTCAAAATCGACCATTATCTCGTCGCACCCGTATAACGTGTGACCCACTATGGCTTCGTCAACTTCTTCAGCCGTGGAGACCTTCACGGTAGAGTCGGGATGCTGCGTGCACATCAAGCGGGGAGGCTCCATTTGGCCGCCTCAGCTCCTCTGTGTTCGCTCGGGCCGAGACTTAAATCGGTTCCCGAACTCCTCGGCGTCGCCAATCCGAACCGCTTAAATTCGGTGCGAGGCTAAGCTTGCGGGGGAGCTCACTCAATGGGAAGAAAGAAGAGGAGAAAGAGCCTAGCCGTCCGGAAGCTCGCGAGGAGGCTGCCTGTGGTGTTCTCCTGCCCTCACTGCGGCAGAGGCTCCTTCAGCGTGAGGCTCGAGAGGAGATCGGCCGAACTGGCCGTGGCTCTGGGAACCTGCGGCGAGTGCGGCTTCTGCGCGTCGCTGGAGGTCCCGGCCATCTTTAAGCCCGTCGATGCATATGGTAGAATCGTTGATCTCTACGAGTCGAGGGGGTCGAGCGTGGGAGAAATCATAGGACGCGGGGAATGTCTCAGGCCTTAGAGGGTCGGTGGAAGAGGCTTGGGGAGAGTTGAGAACTATCTCAAAGAGAGGAGAGCCGCTCGAGGCCCTCTCCACTTCTCCTTGATAGATCCTCATAAAGTGACGGACGAGTCCTCTCTGAGGAGCGTAGCCGAGACCTTGGCCTCCTTCGGGACCGACGCCTTCTTGGTGGGGGGGAGCCTAGGCGTCTCGCCCTTCAAAATGGCCGGAGTAGTCGAAGTTCTACGCGAGTTCGGGCTCCCTGTCATAATATTCCCGGGTGACCTCACGAACATAGTGCCCGGAGCCGACGCCGTGCTCTTTATGTCACTGCTCAACAGCGACGACCCCTATTATATCGTTGGAGCTCAGATGCAGGGTGCCTTCTTGGTCCAAGAGTACGGGCTTGAGCCTCTCCCCACGGCCTACATCATCGTGGGCCACGGTGGAGCGGCGGGATTCGTTGGGAGGGCCAGGCCCATCCCGTGGGATCGCCCGGAAATAGCCGCGGCATACGCCCTCTCGGCACGCATGCTAGGGATGCGCTTCGTCTACCTCGAGGCGGGCTCGGGAGCGCCTAGGCACATACCCTCGGACTTCGCTCGAGCAGTCAAGAGAGTTGCTCCCGATCTATTCCTCATAATTGGAGGGGGAATACGCGAGGCGCGCGTGGCCGAGGAGCTGGCACGCAGCGGGGCCGATGCGTTGGTGACGGGCTCCCTCGTGGAGGAGAGGCTAGAGGCCGTGCGTGAGATAATAGAGGCCGTGAGGCGGGCCTCTCTCGAGCCCTGAGGCGCCTCAGCCCGCGTCGATGAGGTGCCTATATTTCCTCAACAGCGCGCGCTCCACGTCTATCCCGAGGAGGTTAGCCACGGAGATAGTCCAGGCGATCACGTCGGCTATCTCCTCCTCGGCCTCCTCGAGGGAGCCGGAGAGAAGACTTTCGGCCAGCTCCCCCACCTCTTCGACGAGCCAAGCGAAAGTCGCGAAGACTCCCCTCGATTTATCTCTCTCGAGGTACTCGCGCTTCACGAGCTCCTGAAGCTCCGACAGCTTGATGCCCAAGATCTTCAACCTCACCCGGTTACGTCTAAGCTCTCGCCGTTGAGAGGAGCGATGACCTCCACGCCTATTTCTTCCTTCATTCTCCGAGCCAGCGCCTCCTGCGCCTTGCGCTCGCCGTGCACGAGAACCACCAGCTCGAGGCCTCGGATGCTCTTGGCTATCTTGAGCAATTCGCTCGAGCCAGCGTGGCTGGAGAAGTCGAACCACTCCACCCTGGCCTTAACGAGGTCCTCTCCCTCGTTGTATCGCCCCATCTCGAGGATCTTCCTCCCGGGCGTCCCCGGGGCCTGAAAGCTGACCATGAAAATCGCGTTCTTCTCGCTGTGCGCGATCTTCCTCAAATAATACCTCGAGGGCCCTCCTTTGAGCATGCCGGCGCTCGCCACTATGACGCCTGGCCTCCTCCAGACGCGCCTCCTCTCATGCCAGCCCCGCACGAACTCGAATTCCTCCCGAGCCTTCTCGAGGAGGTCGAGCCTGTGGATGAAGGATCCGTTGCTCAGTAGCACGTCCGTGGCCTCTCGTATCATCCCGTCGACGGCCACAGGCTCTACCTCGTGTTCCGCTAGAACGCACATTATCTCCTGGCCTCTCCCGACGCTGAACGCGGGGACGAGCACTACCCCTCCCCCCTCGATGACCTCTCGCACGGCCTCCACGAATCTCCTCTCGACAGAACTCCTCGGCGGGTGATCCGAGGAGCCGTAGGTGCTCTCCATCACGAGGACCTCTGCTTCGATTCCCGAGAAGTCGGCCCCTTTGGTTAGCTTCGTGTCTACGGTGTTCACGTCGCTCGTGTAGAGAACGCTCTTATTTGACGTCTCGACGAGCACGCTGAGGCTTCCCGGCACGTGACCCGCGTTGAGGAATTTCAGCTTGAAGCTCCCGACCTCGACCTCCTCGCCAGGCGCGACCTCCTCGATCGATGCCAAGAGTTTGTTCACCTCGTGATCCTCGAAGTCCAAGTAGTAGCCCGAGAGTTTGAGGAAGTCCTCGAGGAGGATCCTCGACGCGGCTCTAGTCAAGCTGGTGGCCAAGGCTCTCGGCGAGAGACTGGCATAAAGCAGCGGCGCTCCTCCCACGTGGTCTAGGTGCGAGTGAGTTAGAACGAGCGCGTCTAATCTACTGGGCGCAACGTGGAGAGGCATCTGTGGCACGTCATTCTCGTCGAACGTCACGCCGTAGTCCATTAAAACGGCTCTGTTTCCGTGCTCGACGGCCAGGGCTCCGCGGCCTACCTCTCCGCCGCCGCCCAGCACCGTTATCTTGGTCACCACGGCTCTCTGCTCCGCGTACTATGCTCTGAGCGCCCCTTGATCGCTACGCAAAAATTAAGCTATGGTCTACCAAGCGTGTCGCGAGTAAAGGGTAGGGAAAATGCTAGGAGTCAGCCCCAGGGATCTGAGGAGAGCTATGAGGAGGCTAGGCATAAACGTCGAAGTGGACCAAGTGGAGGACGCAGAGAGAGTGATTGTCGAGCGCAGCTCCGGAAAAGCGCTCGTCGTAGAGAGGCCAGCTGTCGCCGTGCTCAAGATGCAGGGTCAGACCGTCATCTACGTAACGGGCGAGGTAAGAGAGGTGGAGCAGCCCAAGGCCGAGGAGGTCCCCGAGGTGCGCGAAGAAGATGTGCAGCTCGTGGCTAACGAGGCAGGCGTCAGCTTAGAAGAGGCCAGAGCGGCCTTAGAGTCGACGGGCGGCGACATAGCCCGCGCTATAATTCTCCTCGAGTCGAGGAAGAGAGATCTTGGGAGAAACGTAAATGAGTAACATTATAACTATTATAGAATTAAAAACCTGAAGCTAGGCTCCTAAGAGAGGAAACCAGCTCCTCGACCCCGCTCTTATGGGACAGAACTAAAGGGACGTTGTCCTTCTCCGCTAGCAGCACCGCCAGCTTGTCCACAATCTTAGGACCGTGCACCACGACCGCCCCAGGCTTGAGAGGAGAGACTCTGACGGCGACCATGGGGGATCTACCCGTTCCCACCCTCGTGAAGACCAGAACTCTCTCGGTCGTGAGGCCCATGAGGCTGTAGAACTCGTTGCCCGACATCGTTGTTATGGCCCCGATGCTGTCCACCACGGTGTATCCGTAAAGTCTCTTCTCTAGATGCATCGCCCCCCACAGCACTTCTCCATCTACAACCTCGACCACTTCGCTTAACGTGACTGGCTTCGTGAACTCTCTCATGTCTATCACCGCCTCCGGCAGGAGGAGCCTCGAACTCCTAGCGAGGATCTCCAGGACTCTCCATCCCCTCTCTCTATCGATCTCTATGAGACAGCTGACGTACTTTTTCACGAAGCCGCTGCCGGGGGTCCTTCTCCCCTTCTCGTAGTCGTTTATCACGCTCGGGGCGACACCCATCCGGCGTGCCACCTCGCTCTGCGAAACCCCGAAGGCCTCGCGCCACTTGCGAAGCGCCTCGCCCGGATTGGCGCTCCACACGACGTCCCCGCTGATCTCGCGCGCCACTCTCTCCACGACGTAGCTGGAGACCAACGTCATCACCGATGGAGCTCCCGACCCCGCGCAGCCCGCGGCGAGTTAAGAATAGCGCAAAGACTATAAAATCGTCCAAAGGCTCTCTCGATGCGGACTCGAGGCCGCTCGGAGAAACGCTTTATAGCCCTCTCGCTCGATGTCCCTCCTCGAGGGCCCGTCGTCTAGCTTGGTAGGATGCGGGGTACGAGGCTCGGCGAGCCCGAGCCGCGCCCGACTCGGGACCTAAGCGGAAATCCCCGTGGTCCGGGGTTCGAATCCCCGCGGGCCCACCTCAACGGTTAGAACGCCTTCATGGACTGCTCGGCGCCGCAAGCGTCGCACTTCATAAAGAAAATTCTGCCTCTCTTCTCCAATCTCGTGTCGGGCCTTCCGCAAGTTGGGCAGATTACGTACTGTTTAGCGAACCTTTCCATTAGAGCATACAACCCCTGCGCAGACACCGTGGTCCCTATCTTGAGAATGCCGGACTCCTCGTCATAAGTCCCCGATACGCCAAGCTCCCTGAGCAGATACCTTACGAGCAATTGCGGTTCTCTCTTCATTAGATAAGCGAACTCCTTCAGATTCCTGAATACGGTCTCGTTTCCCACTTTAACCACATCGGGTTTAGGCAGCTGGAATCTCTCGCCCGAGCTCGCAGGGCTCGGTGCCTTGAGGTAGAGCCGCTGCAGTAGGTATTCGTAGTCCTTCAAAATCGCTGTCTTCCCGCTCAAGACTCGGCCACCCTATTGTCGCGCCACGTAGAGCGCTTGGTCTTTATTATCTTTCGGCTGATTCGGGTCCATAGAGTTTACTCCTCCGACTCAGCCTCACCATGCCGAAATACTCGGCCACCTCGATAGTCCATAGAGCAGCCATGTCAGCCACCTTGGCCACGGCCTCGCCCTCCGTGAAAGCCGTACCGTAGAGGCTCTCGCACGCCTCGCGCGCCGCCGAAGAGTCTATGCGCTTAGCTATTTCCCTCGCGAGGATTTCCTTGAGCTCCGCGAGGCTCGATCGACCGCTTAAGACCAAATTCTGGAGCTCTGCTAAGGTCTCACGTGTTGGGACTATGGACTCGGCCAGTTCTCTATTTCGACGCTCGGCAAGCTCTCTATATTTGTAGAGCAAAGAGTAATCGCCGATTAGGCTCCCGGTCGAGCAGAGGGGCCTTCTATGCTCGTAGCTCAAGACGCGGCTCCTCGACTCAGCTTCTTCTCGAGCAGAGTTCTTAGTCTATCGATGAGCTCTCCTATGTTCTCTCCCCTCAACGCACTTATATAAATCGGCTCGAAGCCCTTTTCCTTCGCTGCGGCCCCTAGCTCGAGCGCGTGATCTCTCCACGCATCGATTTTGTTTACCGCGACAACGACGTTGGGATTGAGAAGGGCCAGTTCCCTCAATAGCTTAAGCTGAGACTCCCTCTCGACGGGCGAGTTGGGGTCAGGGTCGAGGAGGTAGATCAAGAGAGAACCCGGCATTCTCGCCATGGCCATAGCCCGACGCTCGATCGGATTCAGCTTCTCCCTAGCCAGGAGCCCGGGGCTGTCGACTACGGTTACCCTCGCGAAAGGCAGTATCTTATCTGTCGTCCCGGGCACGGGCTCGCGCGTCGTGAAGGGGTAGTCGCCTACCTCGGTCTTTATATCGGCGATCGCTCGCGCGAGCGTGCTTTTTCCGGCGTTGGGGGGCCCAATTATAACGATCAGAGGCCCTCCGTCGAGCGGCAGCTCGGAGAGCTCCCGCTTCATCTCGAGCGCCTTCTCCAAGAGCTTGCGCCTCCTCCTGACGTAGGAGAGGAGTCTAGCCGCGCACTGAAGCGAGAACCTTTTGACGCGGTCGGCCTCGTAGTAGGCAACGTGTTTGCGAAGATTCCTCCAGAGGTTCGTCAGCCTAGTCGAGATGTAGGCGACGGTCTTGAGCGTCCTAAGAGCGCCGCTACCGTGGACCGTCTCTATGTATTGGAGAGCCGCGGGTTTTTCCCTCACCATTTCGTAGAGCTCGCGGTACGCGTCGAGTTTCGTCTTCAGCACGTTATAGGCCGTGTCAAGTATCTCGAGGGCCTCGCGTCTTGGGTCTCCGGACCCGCTCCGCCGCTGCTTGGTCAGAAGCCTGCCCACTCTCGAGTAGACCTTAGAGTAAAGTTCGTCGTATTGGGGTAGGTGCAGATTCCTCAACGTTCGCTTCTTTGAGCTCATGTGAAGACTCGCTAGCCTCCCGCGCTTCTCGTCGATTGGACTTCGTTGACGAGTAAGTGCATCACTATCGATAGATAGGCGTCCGGGGTCATTTCACGTTGAGCGCCGCTGGGATAGACAGCTCGTGCTCCCTCTGGAATCTCGTTCCTCGCGAAGCCCGTCTCGCTCCCCGAGAAGCAGAGCAGAGACCCGCCGAGCTCTCCTAGATCTCTCAACGTGGTGAAGGGCTCCCCGTGCCTCCTGCTGAAGAAGATCAGGTTCCTGCCCGGGAAGAGCTCGAGCACATCCGGTATGTCCTGCACGACCAGCATCGCCACGCTCTCTCTGTAGAGCGCTTTGCTGGCATCGGCGATGCCGTACTGCGCGGCTCCTCCAGTCGCGCGAGATATTATCACTACCTCGAGCAGATCTCGGTATGCCAGCGCGGTTTTCACGAAGCTTACGAGCGCACTCCCGCTGCTCACGTCGTGAAGCAATAGCGCCACCCGGGCTCGTCTCACTACTCCCCGCCTCCCTTCTCGAGCTGCTCGAGGACCGATCGAGCCAGAGCCCGCGAGAGCGTGGGGGGCACGCTCTCGCCGACCATGTTGTACTGCTCGTCTCGGCCACCCAAAAACACGTGGTCATCGGGGTAGCCCATGAGCCTCGCCTGCTCTCTCACGGTGAGCAGCCTATCCTCGTGAGGATGCACAAATCTGCTGCTGCCTAAAACTGGCGGAGCCGGTTCGTTGGGCCTTAACCTAGTGAAGTTCGGAAGCTTCCTCCCGCCGTGACCTTCGTAATAGATCATGGCTTCGCCCCTTCTCAAGGCCCTTATCCTCCTGAGCTTTCTCGAACTGATGGGGGATGGCTCGTGGTTCGGCGGCTCCGGACCCGGCGGCGGGAGACCCCTCAAGGCTTCCTCAACGCTTATTGCTCGCTCGCACATGCTCGGCGTCAATCTCACGTTGGAGACGAATACGCGCGTCCTCTTGCTCGGGGTGCAGAAGTCCTCGGCGCGCAGGACGTGGAAGTATATCTCCCTATAGCCGACCCGACCGAATTCCCGTCTTAGGGCTTCTCTGAGCTCCCCCTCTAAGAGGCCCGGCACGTTCTCCATGATCCAAATCCGCGGCCTGAGCTCTCCGATTATCCTGATGAAGTGTAATACGAGCCTCCCGATCGGGTCAACGTAGAGTCTATCGATAGGTTTCTCCATTCTCTTCGGATTAGCGGGGGTGAAGGGCTCGCATGGGGGACTACCGATGATTACGTCGGGCGTCTTCCCCGTTAACGTGACTACAAGTTCTCCGTCTATTTCCTTCACGTCCTCGGCTAGCACGACCGCCTCGGGGAAGTTCTCTTTAAAGGTTCTAGCGGGCGCTCTCGCGCTGTCTACTCCGAAGATTATCGAGAAGCCCTCGTCGCGAAAGCCGCGAGCAAATCCTCCAGCTCCGCAGAAGATGTCAACGACTGCGTACCTTGAGCTCCCGCCCCTCATTAGTTATTTCCTCTTCGAGCTCTCTGACTAGCTTCTCCAATAGAGTAGCCTCCTTGCTTTTATCGTGATAGACGAGGCTTTCGTTGCAATTGGCGCACTTGAACTCATTGCTGAAAGCCGAATCAAAGGAGTACTCGCGCTCGCAGCGAGGACATATGTACGCTATAGGTCCTCCTGCACGCACCGCCTCCAGCCTCTCTTTCAAACGCGACAGAACAGCCTTCTTCACGTTGAGCATCACGAAAGTCACGCCTTCTTTGTTGGGTCTCCAGTAGTACGAATACCAACCCGTCTCGGCGTCGCGGAGCCTCTTGTGAACGACGAGATTCAGCTCCTCGAGTTTATAGAGGGACTTTCTCACGGCGTTCCTCGGCAATCCCGTATACTTAGCGACGATCTCCTCCGTCACGTCGTCATTGAAAGAGAGCAGCGTCCTAAGCACGCGGAGAGCTTGCTCTCCCGCGATGGCTTCAACGAAGCGCTCGAGTACTTCGAGCTCTTTTGTCTCTCCACTCACGATCGGTCACTCTCTATGTGCTTGTCACCTTCTTCCCTCTGGCGGAAGGCTGAACGATTAACCTGGCACCCTCAAGTGTCCTATACTCGAGCTCGGCCCTATTATAAATCGCGTCGAGAAAGAGGGCCAGCGCAGAGACCTCGCTGTGAGGCTGAGAGGTCACGGACACGTTGTAGTCTGCCAGCTCGAAGAGCTCTTGGGGGACTTTCTCGGACCCAACGACGGCTAGGATCGGCCTCCTCGCTCTCCTTAGCTCCTCGACTACGTCTAAGAGAGGGAGTCCGTACATCGTTAGATGAACGACGAGCCACCCCATTCTTTTCCAGAGATCGACGTAATCTCTCCACCCGAGTCCGCACGCGATCAGGTCCAAACCGCGGCCCCAGAGCTTCTCCACCTTGAGCAAGCTCCGCAGCGGGCTCGCGTCGCACTCGCCCGCTAAGATGAAGCCGGACGCTCCGAGGGCTCTCGCGGCCAGCGCTACGTGGGTCGTGAGGCGCCTGTCTCTCGCTGGCCTGTGACCTATTCTCAACACGTAGACGAGCGGCTCAGATAATCCCAAAGGCTTCTCACCAGGAAGTCTAAGCCCACGCTCTTGGTAGCGCTCGTAGCCACGACTCCGATCAGAGTCGGGAAGGCCCGCGAAGCGGCCTCTCTCACGACCTGGAGCCTCACATTTAGATCCTCTCCGTTGAGTAAATCTATCTTGTTGACCACGACGAGCACGGGCTTGTGGAGTGCTCCTATGTTGGCCAAGATCCTCCTGGCCTCGCCTATCTTGAAGCTTAACGCCTCGAGACTCTCGCTGGAATCTACCACGAAGAGCAGGACATCGGAGTAGACTACCTCCTCCAGCGTGCTGTAAAAGGCCTCCACCACTTCGGGAGGCACGTTGATGATGAAGCCGACCGTGTCTATGAAGAGCACGCTCAGGTCGCGCTCTCCACCCAGCCTCGGGCCTCTCGCCGTTTTGGGCGTGAGCGTCGTGAATGGAACTGGCCCGACCTCCTTGGTGCTCCCGGTAAGAGCGTTGAAGATGGAAGTCTTACCCGCGTTAGCGAAGCCGGTGATTGCGACGAGAGGAAGGCCCAGCTCTCTCCTCCTCGCCCTTAACATCCAGCGCCTCTCGGCGATCTCTCTGAGCTTCTTGTAATTTTCGGACACCTTCTTGCGGACGTGAAGGTAGTACTTGTCTGCTGCGTACGTGCCCCCGCTCAGGAAGCCCGGCAGCTCACCTCGCTTGAGCAAATTTATGCTCTCGCGGAGAAGAGGCAGCATGTGCTTGAGCCTCGCCGTCTCGATCTGGAGCTTAGCCTCCCTGCTGCCCGCGTTTCTCTCGAAGACCTCCAAGAGGAGGAGGGTCCTATCGACGACCTCGCGCTTGACCCTCCTTGCTATTTTCAGTATACTGCTCGGCGGAAGCGCGGCTCCGCACAGGACCACCTCCGCGCCCGAGGCCTCGATTTTGCTCGAGATCTCAGCGAGCTTGTGTTCGGTCAGCGCGTAGCTCTTGCCCCGTCTTCTTAGCCTGACCTCGCCCACGATCTCGTAGGAGGCCACGCGAGCTAGAGCGCGCAGCTCCTCCACTAAGAAGTCCTCGGAATCTGCGGGCACTAGTAGCAGCGCTCTCCTCAAAGCCTCAGCGCTCCCCCGCATTTCGGAGCGTCGGTGCAACAGCCTATGGGAGGAGCCCTCGAGGCGCCGCGCTCCACACCAATGTATTCGAGGAGAGGCCCATTAAGGCTTCACTCTCGCGCCGGCTGCTTTTTATTGAATCCCGCCCCGATCAGCTCTCCCAGGGTCACAGCCACGTCAATTTCGATCTCGTCGTTTCGCGCCGCCTCCTCGCCCTCGGAGGTTTTCTCCAAGAGCTTGACCCCCAAGGCCCTCTCGAGCTTCCTGGCTAGCTCGATCGTCGGCCTGAGCCTCCCGCTCTCGACGCGCTTCACCACGCTCTCCTTCTCTTTGATCCGCGCAGCCAGCTCGGCTGCGGTTAGGCCAAGCTTCTCGCGAGCCGTCCTCACGAGGTAGGCGTAGTTCTCCACGACTTCGAGGTCCGCTCTCCTCCTCTCCACGGGGCGGACCGAGCGCGGAGTTGGCCTCGGAGCTCTCGACTCGGGGAGAGGCCTCTTCCGAGTTGCCCTGGAGAAGCACCTGTCACATACCCTCACGAGAGCACCCTCGACGAATATCTCGCGCCCCTCTCCGCGCAGCGCGGAGCCGCAGATCTCGCAGTAGCTCAGCCGACCTCAGCCTCCTCGGGCTTGAACACCACGCCGCATTTAAGGGGAAGGCTGCCCTATTTTAGTACTCGGCCGAGAAGTCCGTTGCTCGAAGACTGTCTCAGAGAGGAGACGCCATGTCGATAGCCGAAGAATACGATAAGATCGATGCAGACACGTTGATCGAGTATGTCAAGTTCCTCGAGAGGAAGGTCAAGGAGCTGGAGCAGCAGAACATGAAGCTCAGGCAGGAGGTGAACTACTACAGGCAGGAGGTGGAAAAGCTCATGACGCCACCGCTGATAGAGGCGGTGCTCTTGGATCTTCTGCCCGACGGCAGGGCGGTGGTCAAGAGCTCGTCGGGGCCTAACCTGATAGTCACGGTGAGTAGCAAGATCCCTCGAGAGATGCTAAGGCCGGGCCTGAGCGTGGCCATAAATCAGAGGGGCTCGAGTCTCGTGGAGGTGCTCCCGGAGAGGGAGGATCCCTACGTCAAGGCCATGGAGGTGATAGAGAGGCCGAAAGTGCGGTACTCCGATATCGGTGGCCTGAGCAAGCAGATAGAGGCGCTCAGAGAGGCGGTCGAGCTTCCTCTCCTCAAGCCGGAGCTCTTCAAGAAAGTGGGCATAGAGCCTCCTAAGGGCGTCCTGCTCTATGGCCCCCCGGGCACGGGCAAGACCCTGTTGGCGAAGGCCGTGGCTGGGGAGACGAACGCCGTGTTCATAAGCATAGTAGGCAGCGAGCTCGTGCAGAAGTACATAGGCGAGGGCGCTCGCATAGTAAGGGAGGTCTTCGAGCTGGCCAGGAGGAAGGCTCCATCTATAATCTTCATAGACGAGATCGACGCTATCGCGGCCAAGAGGATCGACATAGGAACGAGCGGAGAAAGAGAGGTCCAGAGGACTATGATGCAGCTTCTGGCGGAGATGGACGGCTTCGATCCCCTCGACAACGTCAAGATCATAGCCGCTACTAACAGGATAGACATACTTGACCCGGCTATCCTGAGGCCCGGTAGATTCGACAGAATAATCTATGTGCCTCTCCCCGATCGCAGAGGGCGCATCGAGATATTCAACATACACACGCGCAATATGCCCCTGGCTGAAGACTTCAACGTTGAGGTGCTCGCCGATAAGACCGAGGGGTTCTCGGGAGCCGACATCAAAGCCGTGTGCACCGAGGCCGGCTACAATGCGATAAGGGAGAACAGGACCGTGGTCGTAATGAAGGACTTCCTCCAGGCCATTGAAAAGATCAGAGAAGGCAAGCTGAACCGCGACGATGTGTACCTCTACACCGAGACTTTGCGTAGAACAAGCGTGCAGCTCAGCACCTGAGACTCGAGCGGTCGGGGGAAAGCTTTTTGAGCCTCGCGCTCTAGTCGAACCCAAGGAGATTGCCTTGTCGTCTAGAAGAGACAGGAAGAGGCTAGGCGGTCCGCTGAGCGCCGCCGGGCTAGTGAGCTTCTATGAAGAGCTCGAAGCCAAGGTAGAGATCTCGCCGACTATGGTCCTGCTGCTCAGCGCCGCGTTCATCACGATCGTCGTGTTGATGAGGGCCCTGCTCTGAGGCCTTCTCCGCGTCGACGCTCTCGGATCCTCTTAGCGAACTCGTCCGAGGAGGCTCTCGGGGATAGCGCTCAGGAACATATTAATTGTGCTAATGCGTTCGATGCATCACGGAGTCGAAGAGCCTTGGCCAGGATAACCTGGCTAGGTCATGCGGCTTTCCACGTGGTCCTCGATGACAAGAACGTCCTGCTCGACCCGTGGCTGAGCAATCCTCTAGCTCCAGCCGAGCTCCCGGACCCGAGAGCGATCGAACTCATCGTGGTCACACACGCACATGGAGACCATCTGGGCGAGACCTTGGAGATCATGAAGAAGAGCAAGAGAGCTAAGCTCGTCGCGATCTACGAGCTAGCTGAGGAGATCGCGGAGTCGGGCGTTGAGCGAGAGAGGGTAATCGGTGGTAATATCGGTGGCCCGATAAGAACAGGCGTCGGCAACATCGAGGTGGCTCTGGTCCCCGCGTCGCATAGCAGCCCGAGGGGGTGCCCCGTGGGCGCCGTTCTGATAGGGCGCGAGGCCGTGATCTATCACGCCGGAGACACGGGTCTCTCGGCCGATATGCAGTGGATAGGCGAGCTCTACGCGCCCGACGTCGCGCTTCTGCCGATAGGCGGCCACTTCACGATGGACCCGAAGCAGGCCGCTTATGCGGTCAAGCTCATCAAGCCTAGGATCGCCGTTCCTATGCACTATGGCACCTTCCCCATGCTCTACGGCACCCCCGAAGAATTCGAGAGAGAGGTGGCGAAAGTCCACCCGGTCACGAGAGTGGCCAAGCTGAGACCGGGAGAGACCTTAGAAATATGATTTCGAAGGGGGCTCAGCGGCTCGGTAACGGTGCTACGAGCTTCTCGGGGTCTAGCCGCTTGTAGGCTAACGCATATAGCGCGATCGAGACTGCGACGAGCAGAGTCAAGTGCAATATTGCGTCGATTGCTTGACCCGATGCGAACTTCAACACGGCCAGGGCTCCGTGAGTTTGAGGCACTAAGTAGAGGGCACACCTGTGAGATATTGGTAGCCTCGAGGGGTCGGCGAAGAGCACAACGAAGAAGACTACCATCGCTAGGCCCGTGACTAAGCCCGATGCGGCATTGGCCGCTCTCACCGAGCCTGCTCGGGTCACCACGGGCGTCAACATAGCCGAGGTCGCGAAGACAGTTAACGTCATGGCCACGGAGTGCACGCCAACGAGGCCGGCGCTCAGTCCAAGCTGGAGGCCCCCGAGAGCGCGGCCCAGCAGCTCGAAGTAAACGAGCAATCCGACGACGTCGGCGATGCCGGCTACGAGGCCCAGCGCGCTGCTAGCGACGAGCTTGCTTATCAGCAGATGACTGAGCTTCGCCGGCGTCGCTAACAAGGCCTCGATCGTGCGCCTCTCTTTCTCTCCCATGAAAGCGTCGGAGACGTAAGCTGTCGTGGGGGTCACCGCGAAGAAGAGGGCGAAGGCCAAGAGCCTGGCAGAGTAGAGCATTGCTCCCTCCTCTCGCGTCGCCGACAGCCCGGCTCCTCTGTGAGCCTCTAACACGATCTCAATAGGCTTCGTGACTACGCGAGGATCTACCGCGAGGTTCGCTAGCTCAGAGAGGCGTTGGATCCTCCTCGATGCCTCTCTCGAGGAGAGCTCCTCGATCGCCGAGAGGACCACCGCCTCGGCCACGCTGAGTTTAGCCGAGTCGAGCCTGGCACTGACGACAAGGCGTGCCGCTTCGTTTAAGCTCGTGAGATTCTCGGAGAACCCGTCGGGTATCACCACTACGATGTCAAAGCTCTGGTCTCTCAGGGCGTCGGCTCTCCGCTCGACGAACGCCACGACGCACTTCTGATCATACGCTTTCGAGGTCCTCTCCACTAGCTCTGCCAGAGAGCGAGCGAGGATTTGGGCTTCACTCTCGTAGGAATCCTCGACGATTATGGCAACTCCCACGGGCTGCTCCCTCGAGAGGACGGCAGCCGCCGCCCCCATGAGAGGGAGAACTAGGAGAGGTAACAGCGCCGCGGATAAGAGGGTCTTCCTGTCGCGGGTTAGATCCAGGAGCTCTTTCCAGAGCAGAGCTCGCTGCTTCCTCCACCTCACGACGCAGCCCAGCCCTCCTTACGCTCAACGCTGAGGCTCTCGGCACGCCGCCACGAAGGCCTCCTCCAAATTTCTGGCGTCGTATTTCTCCAATAGCTCGCTCAGAGCGCCCTCGTCGACCAGCCTGCCTTCTCGGAGGAGGGCGACTCTATCGCAGAGGGGCTCCACCTCCAGCATAGCGTGGCTGCTGATCACGAGAGACGCTCTCCGAACCTCCACGTACTCTCTGAGAGTCCTCCTGAGCTTCACCAAGGTGAACACGTCTAGACCCGAAGTCGGCTCGTCCAAGACCACGAGCGATGCGCCGACCATGAGAGTTCTCGCGAGCAGCAGGCGCCTCTTCATGCCTTTACTGTACTCACCCGCCCTTCTATCGATGTGCTCGCCTAGCTCGGCGAGCGCGACTCCTCTCTCCAGGATCTCTGCTTCCTCTTGGTCTGTAGATGCGTAGAGCCTAGCGAAGAGTAAGAGATTCTCGCGCCCCGTGAGCCTCTCGTAGGGGCTCGCGTCCTCCGGCAGATAAGAGACGAGCCTCCTCACGTTCTCCGGGAGCTCGAAGGAGTTGAAGCCCATGATTCTGGCTACGCCGCTGTCGGGCCTCACGAGACCTAATAGTACGCGCAGCGCCGTGGTCTTCCCTGATCCGTTGGGGCCGAGGAGACAGAGTACCTCGCCTGCTCGAACCCTCAGACTCAGGCCATCCAGCGCTTTGATCCTCCCGTAGGATTTCGTCGCCGATTCGAGCTCAGCAACGAACACGCTCGGCGCAACCTCCTCGCCAAGTGAAGTCGAGCCGAGCTCTTTAGTACTCCTCGGCGAAGACGCGAGAATCTCCGCTCCGAGGCCCGGCGTGGTCGCCGCGGTTAAAGCTATAAATCTGGGGGCGGACTCTAGCGCGCTGAAATCGAGGAGGTCGTCGGACATGTTCTTCGAGGAGGAAGAGGAGGAGTGGTGGGAAGAGGAGGAAGAGGAGGAAGAGTGGTGGGAAGAGGAGGAGTGGGAAGAGGAGGAGTGGTAACGAGCGGCTCACTTCCACAGGTCGAGGAGCGAGAGCTCCACTCTAGATAAAATCGCGTTCTCTAGGCTCTCACGTTTCTTCCTCATCTCGACGATCTTAGGCGGCGTTTTCTTAGCCACCGGGGCCTCCGACGAGGGGGAGCACTCGGCGCGAAGCAGAAGCTCCCCCGGTGGGGGGCAGAGATCGTAGACGTCTATTATGCACTTCTCGCTCGCGCCTACCTCCTCGAGTAGGTGCAAAAGCTCGTTTACCCTCTCGACGACGACGAGCCTCCTCAGGACCTCTAGTTCGAGGCTCCTGAGCGAGCGACCAGAGGCGCTCGCCCTGAGGGCGACTTCGACCGCTTTAGCTGCGTGAGGAGCGGAGTAGACCAGCTCTCTGGGGACTTCGAACCTGTAACGTCCGATCTTCGCTCTCTCGTCCTCGTGTACGACTACGCAGAGCGTAGAGTCTCCGACCACGATCTCGAAGGCCTCGGGTCCCTCGCTCTTCAAGCCGCATCGACTCTCGCTCGAGACTTAAACAAGGCTCGCGTGTAAAAATACTGGAACCTGCACAGAGTGTCCCGCGGCGGAGCGAGATGACCAGAGTAAGGCTGCTTGGTAGTCTGCGCGAGAGGCTGGGCTCCGCTATCTTCGAGGTCGAGGCGCGCCGATTGAGCGAGGTCCTGAGGGCTCTTAGAGGCGCGGTGCCCGACTTAGCCTCGAGCGAGGGCAGACCCTCGGGGCTCTACGTGATCCTCATCGATGGCGTCGATTATAGGGTCTACGGAGAGGACCCGGAATTGAAGCCCGACTCCGAGGTGACGTTGATCCCGGTCAGCCACGGTGGCTGAGAATGTCCTCGGGCGTGAAATTCCTATCTCTCACCTGGAACGACGTCGAGGAGGCCGTTATCGAGCTGGCCGAGCGCGTCGAGGAGGCCGGCGAGCGTGTCGACGTAGTCGTCGGAGTAATGCGCGGTGGCTGGATAGTCGCTAGGCTGATCGCCGACCTCCTCGGAGTGAGGGACATCGGCGCTCTAGAGGTTAAGTTTTATCGGGGGATCCAGGGGAGGAGCGAGAGGCCCGTCATAGTTCAACCGCTCTTGCTCGACGTACGCGATAGGAACGTCATGATAGTGGACGACGTGGCCGACACCGGAAAGTCTCTTCAGGTGGCCGTGAATGCCGTCAATCTCTATGGGCCCAAGACTACTAAGACTCTCACGTTGTATGTCAAGCCTTGGAGCATAATAGTCCCGGATTTCTACTACGCTTCGACCGATAGGTGGATTATATTCCCATGGGAGCCCCGCGAGATCATTGAGGAGCTCGTCCGCGCCGAGTACAAAGCCTTCCCTAGAAGCCGAGAAGAGCTCGAAGCTATAGCCGCTGAAATCGCCGCCACGACCGGGATCGATGTCAAGCGAGTCGCAAAGATTCTCGCGTTGATCGCGAGCTCGAGAGACGTGGGACGATCCGCGCTCAAGTAGCTGCACTCTCCTCGATCGCCGCCTCTTCGGCTTCGGCAGCTGGAGGGATCTCGCGAGCGCGCAACTTCACGAGATGAGTCACGTAGCCCGCCACCTGGTTTCTAAGCTTCTTGCTGTTGGTCTCTAGCAGCTTGGCCACAATCTCCTTGTTCTTCTCGAAGTCCGTAGTGAAGAGCTGAGGATAGTCACGAAGCAGCTGTCGAGCGAGCCTCTTCACCGATGAGGTTCTCACTCTGCCCATAGGAGGTCGCCGCCTCGCGAGGCTCAATTTTCCCCCTAAAAACGCTAGCCCTCGAGGTCGGCCGCTCCTCGGAGCTCTGAAGCGCCGTGCGCGCTTGCCGGCTCAACTAAGTGAGCCAGCCTACCCGGGCCGGGCGTCACAACAAGCCGCCTCTCCCCGCGCCTCCTCACCCTCAACTCCATCGGTAGACGTGTTGAGCTCCTGAACTTGCACCGCTCACACTTGTAGCCGCTCCTCGAGCCGGCGCTCTTCAGCCTAGCCCCGCAGCCCGGGCAGCGAGGGTTCAGCAACTCGACCTCGGGAGCCGCCGCCTCCAACCACAGCTTCTGCGCGTTGAAGATCGCTCCTCCTCCGGATCGCGGCACGGCTCCGCCCAGCACTCTCACTAGGTCTCCGACCTTCAGCCTCGAGGCGACTGCGCTCATGGGCTTCGCCGGCGCATAATACATCACGTCGATCGCGCCCGTGCCGTCGGTCAGCTCGTGGCTCACGTGGCCTCCCGGACCGACCTCAGGCTCGCTTGACACGACTCCTTCCAGGAGGCCAGCTCTGTAGATCCTCAATTCTCTTATCTTCCTGGGCAGAGCGTGCGCGTCGGTATGCTGATTTGTGACGAAGACCGCTCTGCCCCAAATCGACTCATTGATCCTCAGAGTGGACGCCGCCTCGAGAAGAGCCTCGATGTCGAGACCGCGTAGCCCCAGCAGCACGGGGTCGGGCCCTCTCGGGACGGCGACGGCCCTGCGCGCCTCGTAGTTGTAATTGTTGATGAGTCTACCGCGAGAGGAGGCCTCGGCCACGCCCACGCTGACCTCGTCCACTAATCTCGGCTTGCCTACGTTCTCGATCGCTCGATAGAGCACCAGCTCGTAGGTCACGCGCTTCTTCTGCTTGGCGAGGAAGCCGAGCGCCGCGAGCGCCCCAACCACGCCTGCTCCGCCGTGGAGCTCGACGTTGTCGGCGCAACCTATGACCTGGTCTTTGGTCAGAGCCCGCTCATCAACGACGTCCGTTAAAGCTCTCTCGTATAGCGAGGAGAGAGCCTCGAGCTGAGAGCTCCTCGGTTCGAGGACCATTGCTAGGCCGAGGCCGTTGGGCTTCCAACCGAGCGAGTCCACGTACTCCTCGGCCAGTCTCTTGGTTTCCTCCCACAGAGCGCTCACCAGGCTATCATCGACCGAGAGCTCTAGCCCCACCGCCGCGTTGCCCCTGGTCTTCCACGGAATGAACGGATTCAATCGGACGAGCGCGGGGAGGCCTCGCAGAGAAATCGCGTCGCCGAAGAGCTCCTCGAATCGTTTCAGTAAAAAAACCGCGAAGTGCGTCGTGCACCCTCCGTGTGGCGCGTCTACTCCGTCTAAGCCGAGCAGAACTCTTACCATGTCTGGAGGCGCACTCACTTTCGAGCTTCCTTGCCTTCGACTATTATCATCGTTAGCGTGGACCTGACCTTCGGTAATTTCCTTATCTTGCTAGCAATTATCTCCTTGAGCTCCTCCATGCTATTGGCGTTGACTTTAAGCACTATGTCGTAGACGCCGTAGACCATATAGGTCTCGCTCACCTCGGGGATCCTGGATAGAGTCTCGAAGACCTCCTCCTCGCTACCTATCTCAGTGTTTATCAAGACTATAGCTGAGGGCATTCAGCTACGCCGAATAGATCACCCGATAACCCGACATTTAATTATGATGGTCGGGTAAGTCTATCGGGATCTAAGGGCTCTTACCTCGCGGCCTCTGTTCCTAGCTCGCACTACTCGCACCTCGAAGCTTCCCGCCTTATTCAGAAGTCCTCGCAGCTCGGCGAGCTTCGCTCTGAGCGTCTTCGACTCGAAGAATCCGTAAGCCAGAGGACCCCAGCTGCTCTGACCAGCTCCGGCCGCCCCCAAAGCGCGCATCGCCTCTACGGCCTCCCACGTCTCGCGGGTGGCATATTTGCCCCCTTGATATGGGGCGAAGAGCTCGCCCATCGTCTCTTGAATCGCGTTGACGCCGGAGCCGAAGAGCGCGAGGTCGCGCTCGAGGACTCCGCGCACTACTCGGAAATGCAAGGCCTCCAGGAGCTCTCTCCTCGTCTCTTTGTCGAGCTCGACGGGCCTGGATATGATCTCGTCCTCGGCTGACCCTCTAATGCCCGCGGCTCTCTTGGGTATCGCCAGGACGACGAGCCAGTCCTCTGGAAAAGATGTTCTGAAGATGAGCTTCGGGAGCTCCTCCACGCTCCTCGGGGCCTCGAGCTTCCCGCCTATCATTTTTCTTCCCCCATCTACGACGATGCCGCCGCGCTCGAAGCCGAGGATTCCGACGCCGGAGGCGCGACCGCGGCCCAGCGCGACCGCCAGCTCGGCCGCGGAGAGATCGGAGCCGCAGTATCTGGAGATCGCCAAGCCGGCCGCCAACAGGATCTGAGTGGTCGAGCCTAGCCCGACGTGCCTCGGCGGATGCTCCTCGATCCTAAGGCTCAGCTCCTCGCTCGCCTCTCCGCAGACTCTCTCCGCTAGAGAGCGGAGAGCTCTCGTCTCCTCTACGTAGAGGGGGGAGGGTCCCTCCTCGGTCGAAGAGCCACGGCCGATCTCGACGATAGTTCTCGGCTCCTCTATGTAGAGCCCTACGCTGCCGTACGCGTAATCGCCGAATTTGAGCGCATAGAAGCCGAGGTGCAGCCTGCTACCGGCTCGCACTCTGACGCCGAGCCTCCTCACGAGGCATCTCCTCGCTAACGCACTCGGACCGCTCGGCGAGAGCCTCAAGCCTACGCCTATTAATCCTGAGGAACTCGGGGCCCCACTTGAAGCGGCTCATCAGCTTTTCGGCCCGCTCCACGCAGCCCAGAACGTAGAGGGCGGCGGCGAGGGCCTCGGACGAGCTGAGCACCTCGGGCTTGCCATAGTTGATGGGATTAGCGGCGAGAAGAGGCGGCAATTTCCTCCTCTTGACCCATCTCGGGAAGACGGGCATCTCCTTGTCCTCGAGCAGTCTCTTCCACGACCTATCTACCACTATTATGGCGGCCGGCCTCTCGCAAGGCGTCAAGATCTCTCGAGCCGTTGGATCCAATACCACGCTGGTCCTCGGAGCCTCGCGCTTGTCGTGTAGCCTCTCCGCGTCCCCGAGCCTGACGAGTTTGAGCGCGGTGCTCTTCTTGGGGTCGTCCTCGTCGATTCTATAGACGAGGAGCCTCACTCGCTGGCAATAACCGGGCGCAGGGGGCGGCACCCGGCTATAACCCACCTTCTGTACTTCGGCGGCATTGGGCTCAGCGGACCCGAGCTCCTCGTCGCGCGGCTCCTCATCGAGGAGCGCCCTTGCTCCGCGGGGGCTGGCCGTTTCAGCGGTTGGGCTCCCCTCCTCCGGCGCTCGCAGCGCC
Organism: Fervidicoccaceae archaeon; assembly: GCA_038878695.1. NCBI lineage: Archaea > Thermoproteati > Thermoproteota > Thermoprotei > Fervidicoccales > Fervidicoccaceae > Fervidicoccaceae archaeon. The sequence continues at coordinate 24,001 of JAVZVD010000003.1, read as the reverse complement.
TTCACGGTCCTCGAAGAGCCGCCGAGGCGTTTCTGTGCCAGAGCCACGGGATCTCCCCGTCCTCCCTTGCGGGAGGCCCGCCGCCGCGGGGAGGGTGGTATTTCCTCAGGTCCCTCGTGGGGACCCGTGGGCCGCCAGCCGGGTGCCGCCCTCTTTCTGTGCTCATCGCGAGAATTTAAAGAGAATGCACTACGGCTCTTCGGCTTCGCCCTCTCTCGGCACGTAGTAGTATTCGCCTATCTTCTTCTGCAGCCTATCGAGGTAGCTGTCCTCCTTGTTGATGCGCGGTCTGCCTGTCTGCATATCTCTTCGAAACGTGACGCCAATCATCTTGAGGAACTCGTTCATACCCTGCCGCAGCCCCGCGGGCTCTCGCGCCAAGCCCCTGACCCCGGGCTCCCCTTCTATTACGATTACTCGATCGCAGAGGTAGTCAACGATCGACATGTCGTGTTCAACCACGAAGGCGGCGGCGCCTTTGGCCGCTATCATTCTCTTGAGAACCTTCGCGACGAGGAGCCTCTCTTCCACGTCCAAATAAGCGCTAGGCTCGTCGAGTAAGTAGAGGTCCGCGTCCGAAAGCAGCGCTACGGCTATCGCGAGCTTCTGGAGCTCGCCCCCGCTGAGGCTCTTCACTTCTCTCTCCCGCAGCTTGGCCAGCTTGAGAGGTCTGACTACCTCCTCGAAGTGCCAGTGACCGGGGCTCAGCGCGTGTTGAGATGCCTTCTTCAGTGTGTCGCCGACCGTTCCCTCGAACATCGAGTGGGTCACGTACTGGGGCTTGTAGCTTATTCTATAGTTGAGAGTCGCTCGGGGGAAGTCTCCCTCGAGCGAGTCCTCCTCAAGATGGCCCGCCACAGCGCGCACGAGCGTGGTCTTGCCTATCCCATTGGGGCCGATTATTCCCATGACCTCGCCGATCCCCACACTGCCCGATCGAACTTCAAGTGAGAACCCGTTCAGCTTAACGCGAAAAGGCCCCCACGCAAAGTACGTGGCCTCGATCCTCGGAGGGCCTAGCTCTTCGGGTCTGCCGGTCGCGTGGAACTTTATGGGCTCTCGCCTGATCCTCATGTTCTCGGCCGGGAGGTATCCCTCGAGGAAGTGATTCACGCCAGCCCTCGCGCCGTACGGACTCGAGACCACGCCGAAGACTCCAGGCTCCCCATAGACTACGCATATTAAATCAGATAGGTAATCCAATATCGTGAGGTCGTGCTCTACTACGAGAGCGTAGGAGCCGCGGGGCAGATAATTCCTGATCGCCCTGGCCACTCTCAGCCTCTCGCTCACATCGAGGTAACTGCTCGGCTCATCGAATATGTAGACGTGGGCGTCCTTTGCTAACACAACCGCGATGAGGAACTTCTGGAGCTCGCCTCCGCTGAGAGCGGCTACGCTCCTGTGGAGCAGGTGTTCTAGCCCGAGGTCGCGGATCAGGTCCCGCCTCAGACCCCGCTCGTCGGCTCTCTCGAGAAGCTCGCCCACTCTACCGCGCACTACCCTCGGTACTAGGTCTACGTGTTGAACCTTGTGAACTGCTCTGAGCTTGCCATTGGCCAGCTTCTCGAAGTAGGCCTGGAGCTCGGTCCCTCGGAACCTCCTGATCACTTCGTCCCAGCTCGGCTGCCCCTCGCCCCCTAAGTTCGGCACGAGCTCGCCGGAGAGTATCCTCACGCACGTGGTCTTGCCCGTGCCGTTCTTGCCTATGAGCCCCGTTATCTTGTCGACCTTCAGGACGGGTAGACCGTAGAGCTTGAAGGCGTTCCTGCCGTATCTGTGCACCACGTTCTTCTCGAGCTCGTCCGGCACGTTCTCTATCTCTATGGAGCTGAAGGGGCACTTCTTGACGCATATATTGCACCCTATGCAGACGTCCTCGCGGATTACAGGCTTCCCGGTCTGCTCGCTCAGCTCTACGGCCTTGGGCCCGGCTCTACTCCTGTTGATCGGGCAGAGCCTGATGCACTCTAATCTGCACTTGTCGGGCTTGCAGGTGGCGTAGTCTATTACCGCGACTCTCATTCGAGACCGCCCGCGCGAGCTAAGGGCTCAGAGCTAATTCGTGTTCGTCACGTGACCCGCGCCGTCGCCGCTCATCACAGCCTTCGGCTCTTGGCTCGAGAGCGTATCGGTAGTCGGTAGAATGCCTTTCTCGTAGCCCGTAATAAGCTGTGTTCTCGATCTCTCCGAGGCCTCATTTCCAGAGAGAAGCCATCTTCCTCCTCTTCAACCTCCTGGCCTCCCTATTGAGGAACGCGTACACGGTCGAGTGCGGCCTCCCCTCTATCAGCATTTCTATGGCGCGGACGGCCACGTTGACTTGCTCGTAGTCTCCTATCACGGCGACGTTGCTCTCTCCAACGTTCACGAAGGTGCCCGTGGTCTCTTCAATGATTCTTCTCGTCTTCCCTCCCTCGCCGATTATCCTGCCCTTGATCCTAGTCATGTGATGCGGCTCCCCGCTGGTAGCCTCTTTCAGATCTATGACGACGAGCATTTGGTCCTCCTCGAGCAGCCTGAAGGCTCGCTCTGGGCTGAAGCCCGCCGCAATGGCCTTGATCACCTCCTGAGCTCTGAGCAGGCCCTCGGCGCCTAAGCCGGGCGAAACCGGCTCAACGATCACTATGCCGTTATCGCTGTCGATCGTGATGATAGTCCCGGTCGCTTCCTCCAGCCTGCGCTTGACCTCGCCCCTCTCTCCTATGAGGACCCCGACGCGCTCCAGCGGTACTCTCAGGTGGATCTTAGTGGAGCAGAGCGGTCTCTTCTCCTCTCCGAGCATCGCGTGACGACCTCCAAGAGCGCGGAGGGCTGAGGTACGTCGAGTCCAAGCTCACGCCCGAAGTACCTCGTCAAGTTGCTTAAGTCTTTAATGAGGAACTCGAGAGCGTTGGGGTGCTTTATCGACACGGCCTGTCCCACATCTATTATGACTGGTCGTCCCCGCCAAACGAGCACGTTGTATTCGCTAAGATCAGCGTGAACAAGCTCGGCCTCGCAGAAGGAGAGCTCGACGTAGTGGATCAGTGTATTGAAGAGCTCGAGAGCCTCTTCGGAGGTCTGAGGGGGGTTCTCTCTGAGGGAGGGGGCCGGCCTCCCCTCTTCTCCTATGAACTCCATGGCAACGATGTTCTCGAGCACGCCTCGCGGCTCGGGCACTCGCACCCCCGCCTCGAAGAGCTCCCGGAGGTTCTTGTACTCCTTTCTCGCCCAGAGCGCCATGAGCTTCTTGCTGCTCGTGATCTTCTCGCGCTCGAATCTGGGGTCCCCGATTATGTATTTCCATATGCTCTTGCGGAACTCGCGCGTTGAGGTGAGGTAGATCTTTAACGCGAGCTCCGAGCCTTCGCGCGTCACGGCCCTATATATCCTCGCCTCTTTCCCGGCACTCACGACGCCCAGGACTCTTATTATGTCGAGTCTCCGCATCAACTCGTAGAGCGCTAGTAGCGTGTGCTTATCAAAGACCTCCTCGAGCGTCTCGAGCTCGTCGGACTCCTTTATTTTAATCCTGGGCGAGTCGATCTTCTCGCGCTCGAGCAGCGCCAGCTTCTCGCCGTTAGCGATCTCTCGACCGCGTCTCGAGCCTTGCCTATGAGAGGCGGAGAGTTCGCGCTCTTCTCCGTCGAGTTCGGGGAGGCCGTCCTCACTCAGATTCTGTCCCCTCTAACAGGCTGAGGAGCTCGCGGGGGATCACTCCTCGCTCAACCAATTCTTTAGCTTCGTCGTACGTGTATCTATAAACGAGATCCGCCTTGCTTTCGGGCCTCGCGTCCCACGGCGCGACCAACACGATGTCGCCCTCGCGCACCCAGAGCCTTCTCCTATATTTGCCGGGGATCCGTGTCGCGCGTCGAGTCCCATCGAGGCACTTAGCCACGAAGAAGTCCCCGCCCAACAGCTTCTCGGCGACGCAAACTAGCATAGACTCTTCGGGCAGCGGAACCTCTTTTGGCTTCTCTTCGCGCTTTTTCTTTGGCATCTCGTCACCGCTTGGAGGAGATCTCGCGTTTCGATGCTCGCGCGAGTCATTTTAATATGTTGCTCGGCTCGAGCTCGGCGAAGATTTTAACCTCCTAGCAACGCGAGGAGATGCGACCTCGGGAGGTCTCCCGCCTTGCCGAAGGAGTTGATATTCGAGAGCATCGAAGAGCTCCAACGCGTGGCCAGACCCTTAGCCGAGCGCGCTGAAGAGTGCAGATTAAAGTGGGGCGGCGCGAGCGGCGCCAAGCTGAAGTTCAGAACGAGGAGGACCCTGTACACGGCCGTCATAACGCCGGAGAAGATCGGGGGGGCGAAGAGCGAGGGAGAATTTAGAGAGAGGATCAAGAGGCTGGCTCAGGAGCTCGGCTGCAAGAAGCTAGTCGAGATCGAATAAGAGGGGAGGATCAATGCCTGCTCCCAGTCCCAAGAGCCTCCTCGAGCCTCCTCAACTTCTCCTCTGCTGAGGCGAGAAGAGGCGAGTCCTGCGCGTAGCTCCTGCCGGCCCTCAGCGCCTCCTCGGCCTTCTGGAGCTCGGCCCCGAGATAAGCTATGTGCTCCCGCGATAGGTCGGGGTAATCGCGTAACACCGCTCGGAGCAGCTGCAGAGCTCCGCGCCCGACGTAGCATCTGCTCGACTCGCTGGACTCCTCCGCTATGCAACACAGCAGGCGCCTCCGGTCGTGGTCCGCTTCCACGAATGCGCGATAGCGGTCCAGGGTCCGCTGAGTGATGACCTCATCGGGCACCTCGATGACGGCTCGAGCTGTGCTCAGGAGGGAAGGAGCGGCCGGCCCGCGCTTACTCTTCAACAAGATGAGGTCAACGCCTAAGTCCACGGGGGGCACACCACGCTCTTTGGCCGTAGAGGCCATGACGAGGCCCACTTTGACCTCAGCCGTTGATCCTCTGGTCTTCCAGGAGTCCTCGACCACCAGCACCGCGCTGACTCCCAGCTCGACCGCGATCGCGGAGAGCAACGCGTTAACGCCGTGGCTGTCGGCGTCGATGAGCTCGGAGATATTGGCGAAGCCCATGAGAAGCGGAGGAACGGAGAGATCGGACGAGAGCTCGAGATAGCCGGCTAGTGCTTCAACGAGGCCGAGGCAGGGGGGAGGAGTCACGAGATCCGCCAGCAGCTTCTCGTAGCCTAGCTGAGCTGCTCTCCGCAGATTAGCTCTCAGGAGGGATACGGACTCGCCGCTGGCGAGAGCTCCGCTAGAGTAAGGATCGCTAGGTATAACTACAAAGGCCTTTGCTCTCCTGTGCCGCTCGAACCTGTGCATATTGCCCTCGTGAATGCTCATCGCTATCTCCGCGCCGGCGTCGAGGCACCTCTCGATAGCCGCGGGCCTCGCCGAGTCCACACCGAGCGCCGCTCTCCCGACGCACTTAGACGCTGCCTTGAACCTCCTCTCGACCTCCTCCGCGCTCTCGCCGAGAGGAGCCCCCACTATAATGGCGTCAGCCCCCGATTCTTCTAGGCGAGATACGTGCTCGCAGATTTCGTCCACCTCAAGCCACGTGGGGGTCTCGGCCATCAAGAGGACGGGAGGACCGCGGGTAGGCACCTTTAGACTTCCAACTTCGAAGGCCGTGGGGCTCTTCTCGGTCAGGCTCCTCAGAGTAGACCTGAGGCTCTCGAGCCTATCGAGGAGCAACAAGTCCTCCGCCGCCTTCTCCCTACTGAGCTCTCCGCCCCGTAGCACGTGCTCTAAGACCCTCGACAAAAGCGACGGATCGGCGCTGCCCTTGTAGACGGGCCTGCCTACGACGGCTTCGACCTCTCTCGCGTCTCCTTTCACAGTCCCCGGCAGGATGATTAGGTCGAAGCGCTCGAGCTCGGACTTAAGCTCTCGGTTAACCTCTATTGCCGCGCGCAACGCTTCGGTCGTGGCCAAGCTCATCACGTGTATCGGGAGCCGGAAGACTTTGAGTTCCACCGTCCCCCTCAGCTCGCTCGCAGCTCTCCCGGCCTCCCTCTCGATGATTTGATACGCCCTCACCCCGGTGAGGAGAGCGATCCTCAGCAAACCTCTCTTCCTCGGATCGAGCCGTAGATCGGACCCGTCGCTCGCTACGAGGCCACTCTGAGGCTTATCGTCAGCTTGCTCCTACGTCTGCCCCCTTTAGGGGCGGCGAGTTTATGCGTCTCCTTTGATGAGCCTCCGAGGCGACTCAGGACCCAGCTCGCTATGCTCCTGGCGTTCGAGTGCCCCAACACCTTCACGTCGATCCCTCCTCTCACCTCCTCGACCTCGACTATCGAGGAGGCGAGCTCTCTCGGGAGAGATGCGAGGAGCTCTCTGATTCGTCGAATTTCCCGAGTCGAGAGGGGGCCCCCGACCCCTCGCACTTGCACGATGGCGTCATGAGCGCCGCTCAGCCTCTTGAAACAGTCCTCGCAGAGCGTGCGCCTCAAGTCGATCTCGATATGCTGAGTCCACGAGTAGCACTCCTCGTCGATGCACGCGCGGATCGCGGCGGCACTCGGGGACTCGAGCCGAGTCGAGACGACCGCTCCGTAGACGCGGAGAGCTTTGGCGAGCTTGAAGCTCACGGCGTTAGCGACGGCGAGCTCGAGATTCTCTCGACCCCCGGCTACCCACTCTCCCGATAGCCTCAGGCGGCCGCAGCTCCTGCAGATCCGCACCTCGATCCTCCAGTCGAGGGTCAGCTTCTTCTCTAGGAAGCACTTGAAGCATATCCCCTCGATAAAGGGAGTTCCATCACGTTTCAGACCGCAACTCGGGCACGCGTGACGCCGGCGGAGGCTCAAATCGGGGAGCCCTCGTTTCATGGCATCGTGTTGATGAACATGGCGAAGGGCACGGCTTCTACGCTGATTACGGAGGCCGGGTGAATTAGCTTCTCTCTTATTGCTAAGCTCACCGCTCTCTCACCGACCACGTTGAGGATCTGGGCCGTGTACATGATTTCGAGGGCTTCGGTCTCGTCCAAGAGTTCCCCCCCATAAAACTCGGGAGAGACCCTCAGGATTATTCCTCCCTCCCTGAGCTCTGCTCCCAGCAGCTCACGATCGCACACCGCAACGATCTTGCCCTGCCGGCTCTCGTGAACTTTTACGTAGAGCATGCCGATATTCTCTCCCGAAGAATCTCTACGCAGCGCTAAATATTACGGTTTTTCTAAACTCGAGAGCAGAACGCGGGCCCGTGGCCTAGCCAGGATAGGGTGCCGGCCTGCGGAGCCGGAGATCCCGGGTTCGAATCCCGGCGGGCCCGCTTCACTCGCGTTCACCCGCGTTTTCTCTCGCCAAAGAGCTCGAGCCGCGCTCGACTCCAAGTCCACTCGGTCTCCCGGAGCTCTCTAGGCGAAATGTTCGTCGCGCGAGCGGTTAATCGTACGTAGATCATTCAACGAAATCACGCAATCTGAGCGCTCGAGCAGTCGAAAGATTATTGAGCCGTGCACCTCGAGCAGATGAAAACACGAGATCGGCCCAACGCGGTGAGGAGGCTTGAAGTGGCACATCGAGAAGCCCAAGAACGAGCGCATCATCGGCTACGCTCCAGGCACGAAAGAGAGGGAGGAGCTGAAGAAGAAGCTCGAGGAGCTCTCCTCGAAGACCGAGGAGATCCCATTGATCGTGGGAGGGAAGAAGGTCAAGAGTGGGCAGACGCGCGAGATCAGAGCCCCCCACGACCACAGCAAGCTCCTAGCGATTGCCCACTTGGCTGGAGAGACCGAAGTCGAAGAGGCCATCGAGAGAGCGCTCGACGCTTGGCAGAGGTGGTCCGACCTCGACTGGTACCACAGAGTTGCTGTCTTTATGAGAGCGGCCGAGCTGCTCTCGGGGCCTTATAGGCTCAGAGCCATAGCGGCCATAATGCTGAATCAATCCAAGACGCCCTACGAAGCCGAGATAGATCTGGCCGAGTTGGTGGACTTCTGGAGATTCAACGCGTACTATGCTCAGTTCCTCTACGAGCAGCAACCCGATCAGTTCCCGGGCGAGATCAACAGACTGGACTGGAGGCCCCTCGAGGGCTTCGTTGCGGCTATCCCACCGTTTAACTTCTTCAGCATCGCCGGCAACCTCCCCACAGCCCCCGCCATAGTCGGTAACGTAGCTGTGTGGAGACCTTGCACCGACGTGATATTCTCGAACTACGTGATAATGGAAGTCCTCATGGAGGCCGGTCTACCACCTGGCGTGGTCAACTTCGTTCCCTCGCCCCACGCGAGCTTTGACGCGGTCTTCAGGCACAAGGACTTCGCCGGCCTTCACTTCACTGGGAGCTACGAGACTTTCGTGAAGCTGTGGAAGAGAATCGCCGAGAACTTAGAACGCTATAGGAATTTCCCCAGAATAGTTGGGGAGACGGGCGGTAAGGACTTCATCGTAGTACATCCCTCGGCCGACGTGGAGGTTTCAGTCACCGCTATAATTCGGGGGGCCTTCGAGTACCAGGGCCAGAAATGCAGCGCCGCCTCTAGACTCTTCGTCCCCAAGAGCCTGTGGAACGGCGCGCTCAAGGCGAGGCTGCTGAGTGAGATGAGGAGAGTGCGCTACGGACCCATCGAGGACTTCACGGTCTTCGGCGGAGCGGTCATAAATAGAGCCGCGTTCGAGAAGATAATTAGCTATATAGAGTATGCGAGGAGCAGACCCGAAGAATACGAGATAATCTACGGTGGAGGATATAGCAGCGAGAAAGGCTGGTTCATTGAGCCAACAATAATAGTTACCAATAATCCCCGCGGGAAGCTCATGGTGGAGGAGATCTTCGGGCCCGTCTTAACGGTCTACGTTTACGATGACGATAAGTACAGCGAGGTGCTCGGCGTGGTGGATAGCGCGGCTCCGTACGGTCTAACGGGCTCTATAATTGCTAACGATAGATATGCCATAATCGAAGCCGAGAGGAAATTAAGATATGCCGCCGGCAACTTCTACATTAACGATAAACCGACTGGGGCCATAGTGGGCAGGCAACCATTCGGTGGCACGAGATGGTCGGGGACTAACGATAAGGCGGGATTCTGGCTGAACCTAGTCAAATGGCTGAACCCGAGAAACATAAAAGAAAATCTCAATCCGCCGCGGGATTGGCGCAGAGAGTACATGGGCTGAGCTCAAAAAAGCCTTCTTCCTTACTTCGTTGCTTCACATTGCTCAATGTGCTAAGTCTTTTTCCTATCGTCCCTCCCCCTGAGGGGATCGAGCGAGGCTTTGAGGCAAACTTGGACCGTTAAAGCGACTAAAGCGAAATAAAAGCCGCAGGTCGAGAGAGTCAGAGTGTGATCAACTTGACCGAGAGGGTTCTAAAGATAGTTCTCGATACGGCCGAGCATCATCCATATCACGGAGAGTGGAAGAAGTTGGCGGAGAAGTTGGCGGAGGTCCTAGGAGCGGAGCTGGAAGTGAAATACGAGGACTACGTTTACGCGATCGAGCACGGCTTCACCGACGAACTCGGAATGGCCGGGCTCCCTCAGCTCATGGCAGAGCTGGAGTCGGGTCGCGTGGTCCCCCTCTTGAGCGATATACCGCTCAACGAAAGGCTTCAGCCGGATTTCGACAAAGCCCTCGAGCTGGCGCTCGAGAAACTGGGCCGCTCGAGGGCTTGAGGTTCTCAGCGGGCCTCGCCCATATCGTGAGATTTTCCAATGAGCTCCCCTAGCTTCTCGCCTCTCCTCCTGATGGATGGGTGCCTCAGAGTAAGGATAAGCGCAGTCTCTCGGGTCAACACGGCCAATGAGGCGAGGGCGCCTCGTTCGGAGAGGGCCATGAAGACGCTCCTCCAATCGGCGAATATCACCACGGCTAGCAGCACCGAGGTGAAGGCGATGAGCACCGCCGCCCCGGCTATCAACGCGCCGGTACCGTATTCGGAGGCTGCGCTGAGGACCCAGGTCGCTCTCTCTCCCAGGAACACGGCAATACCGACTATCACGGTCTTGCCCAGCAGGGTCCCCGCGAAGAAGTGTGTCGGATCGTACTTGGCCACTCCCAGGGGTACGTATAACACGTCGTCCGGCAGAGGCGTTGCTGCAAAGAGCAAGACCGCCAGTAGACCTAAATATCTTCTGCTCAGAGCCCTCCTCAGATACTCCATGTCTTTCTTGCGCTCCTCAGATATCACCTTCTCGGCCGCATACCTCGAGGCGGCATAGATCAAGAGCTTGCCCGCGGTCGCGCCGAGAGCCCCAACGAGAACTAAGAGAATCCTACTCCCCGCCTCCATGGCCATGGAGTAGGCTGCGATGAAAGCTAGATAGGGCACCGAAGAATACGGCACGGCGTTCCCCAGCGCGCTGATTACAAAGACTCCCGCTAGTCCTAGGCTAGAGACCAAGGACCTGAGGGTCTCCAACAATGTAAGCTCCACGCCGCCTCTCCTCGAAGTTTGACCCCAAGCATTATGCTGGCGGGGAAATAAATGGGAGGCTCGCAGCGGCTCTCGAGAGCTCCGCGCCGGGGTGCTCGATTATGAAGCCAACCCCACCGAGAGGCTTCCGCGATATACCTCCCGAGATCGCCATCCCTCGACTGCGCGTGATCGAGAGAATCGGAAAAGTATTCGAGCTCTACGGCTTCTCCCCGATGGAGACTCCGGCCGTCGAGTTCTGGGAGACGCTAGCGGGCAAGTATGGAGAGGAGGCGGAGGGCATGTTGATCTGGAGATTCGAAGACCCTCGCAGCGGTCGCGAGTACGGGCTCCGCTACGATCTCACCGTGCCCCTGGCCCGCTACGTCGCCTCTCACCCGGAGCTCCCTCTGCCTTTTAAGAGATACCAGATCGCGCCGGTGTGGAGACACGAAGAGCCTCAACACATGAGGTATAGAGAATTCCTCCAAGCCGACGTAGATGTTGTCGGCTCTCCTCACCCCGAGGCCGACGCAGAGGTCCTCGGCGCAGTTCAACACGCTCTCCATCAGCTTGGTCTGAGAGACGTCGCCGTGAGGCTAAATCACAGGGTCGTGCTAGATGAGTTCTTCAAGCGCGAGCTCGGGCTCGTCGACCCGAAGCCCGTGTATAGAGCGATAGATAAGCTCGACAAGCTGGGGCGGGAGGGCGTGCTCAACGAGCTGAGAGCCCTGGGCCTCTCGCAATCGCTCGTAGAGAGGGTAGAGCGCCTGCTCGACCTTCGTGAGGCTGGCGGCGGCCTCGACGGGCTCAAGCCCCTCGTCTCCACCACCGCGGCTTCTCGAGCAATCGAAGACCTCGAGCTCATAATAGAGCTGGCCTTCGACCCGGATAAGATTGTCATCGACCCGAGCCTGGTTCGCGGCCTCGATTACTATACGGGCCCGATAATGGAGTTCTCAGTGGGGAGGGGGCCGAGCATCGCGGGGGGAGGCAGATACGATGAGCTGATAGGTCTCTTTCGAGGTGGGGAGAGCATACCGGCCACGGGCTGCAGCATAGGAGTGGACCGAGTCCTAGACGTCTTGGTCGAGAGGGGGCTCGTTGATCTCGGCAGGAGGTCCTGCTCGGTCGTGCTCGTCGTCAACGTGGGCTCGGAGCACTACGAGGCCGCTTGGAAGCTGGCCCGCGAGCTCCGAGTTAGAGGCGTGCCAACCGAGGTCGACCTAATGAGGCGCGACGAAGACAAACAGAGGAAGAGGGCCTCGGCTTTGCGAATCCCTATCGTAGTATTCGTTGGTCAGCGCGAGCTAGAGAGGGGAGTCTACGCGGTGTATGATCGAGAGAGAGGCGAGAGACTCGAACTAAATTTAGACTCGTTGGTCAATCTAGCGAGGGAGAGAGCCTCATCGAACGTGCCTAGGAAGTCGTGAGAGTGTTCGCCCAGGCGGGGGACTTTAGGTGCGGCGGCCGGGATTCGAACCCGGGATTTCCGGCTTGGAAGGCCGGCGTCCTAGTCCAGGCTAGACGACCGCCGCTGTTCTATGTAGCGCCGTGACAACCTTTTAAATAAATCTGCAGAGGGCAGAGAGTCGCGAGTCGTTCGACGCGGTGCCTCGGATGAAGCTGCTCGTAGAGATCATGCCAACGAGATCTAGGAAGAAGCTCGAGGCTTTGTTGGAAGCCGTGGCTGGACGAGTGGATGAGGTATTCGTGCCGGATTCTCCTCTCGGAATCCCGAAGGCTTCGGTTCTCCCTATAGCCGCCATAGCCGTAGAGCGCGGCCTGAGAGTCGCGATAAGTTTGCGAGTCATAGACTATTCGTGGACCGGCCTAGTCAATCAGATATACGGGGCCTACCTCGTAGGCGTCTCGGAGATCCTCTTTCTCCGAGGAGACAGGCCTCCTCGAGGCACGATAGTCGGCGACGTGAGCCCGGAAGAGGCCCTCTCGATGCTCAGGAGCGATCCTAAGCTATCGGGGATACGCGGAGGCTTGACCATAAGCTTGAGGCGTCAACCGGAGGACATCGAGAAGAGGCTGAGAGCTCGCGCCGACTTTTACGTAGTCCTGCGGAAGAACGAGGAGAAGCTCGGAGTCCTCCGGTCCTCTGGGGCGCTGGAGCGCGGAGAGCTGCTCGGCTACGCAATAGTCATTACGCCCGAGAATAGGGGGCTCGTGAAGAGTCGCCTCCAGACCGAGGACTCGGTGGAAGCCGAGCTTCTCGCCGAGTACTTGGATAAGTGGAAGGGCCTGCTCGACGGCATGATAGTCTCACTCCCCGCGCTCGGACCCTCGGAGATCTCCCGCGTTCTCGGGAGGCTCTAAAGGCTCTCCTGATTTGGCTATTTCGCGATCCTAGCCTTTAGACCGTAGTGGATCGGTCCCGCTGAGCCTGCCTCAACTATTCTCCTGAAGACCAGCTCGACCTCGGCCCCTTCGAGCAGCTCACGCTCGTCGAATACATCGGTCAGCGGAAGCACGACGCGCGCACCGCCGAGGTCGATGACACCGATGTAGAGGGGCCTGCTCTCTTCGAAATTTCCGCCAACGTCGTAGAGGGGCGTCCACGCTACGAGCTTCCCTCTTCTCGGCAGAGGAGAGAGCGCGACGTCCCTCGATCCGCAGTGGGGGCAAGCTCTTCTCGGTGGGTAGAAGAGCGCGCCGCAAGAGCTACATCGAGCTCCCTCGATCGAGTAGTGCTTTCTCCTGAGCCTCCAGAGCCTCGCCGCGTTTAACTCGAGGTCCAACCCGATCATTCCTCCGTCAGGTTCTCCTGAGAAGCGCCCCAGCCGCTACGGCCGCGTAGCCTCCGATCGCCACGGCTACGCCGAACTCGGTGCCTGAGAGCTGTTTGACCCCATAGATTCCGTGCATCGCCGATACGATCTCCGCCACCTGGTAGACCCCGGTGGCTCCGTAGGGGTGTCCTCGAGCCTTGACCCCTCCCGCCACGTTGAGCGTGGGCCTATCGCCGAAGCCAAACCTACCCTCGGCTACATCGCGGAGAGTTCGGCCTCGCTCGCTCAAGCCCATCGCCTCCACGCACAGGGGGCCTCCTATGCTGTAGCTATCGGTCACCTCGACTAGATCTATTTTCCGAGGCTCGAGATTCTCCGCGCTCAGCATGGCTCGAGTCAATACGGCGACGGTCTCGAACCAGACGGGGTCTTTGCGCAGAGAATACTCGAGAGGGCCTCCAGCCGAGGCCGTGTACAGTAACTCCGCGAGCCTGGCCTCCTTGGGGGCTCTCGAGCTCTCCGATGAGATGAGCAGCGCGGCCGCTCCGTCGCCGGGCTGATGCGCGTGGAACTGTCTAAGCGGCGGCGAGAGCGGCTCCGAGCCGAGCACCCGCTCTACCGTCAGCTTGAACCTGAGCTGCCCGTGCTGGGCATTGAGTGAGTGCTCGTGCATCAGCACGGGCCACAGAGCTAGTAGCTCCTCGCTCACCGAGAATCTCCGCATGTACTCCGCGGCAGCCAGCGCGTACAAAGCGGCGAGATTCACGCCGTAGATGCCCTCGTAGTCTGCACTGACCAGCCTCTCTAACAGGCTAGCGTGCGCAGCGCTCGAGGCGTCGCTGAGCTTCTCCACTCCAACGACCAGCACGTCGCGTGCCATCTTCGACTCGACGAGGGACCGCGCGACGTGCACCGCTAGAAGGCCCGAGGCTTCGCCCCCGCCTACGCTCAGCACTTGAGCGCCCGCGAAGCCCAGCTCTTCCAGCACCAGAGGCCCGAGCATGCTCTCTCCCTGGAGCGCGTCGGCGAAGAGATTGGAGACCACCAACGCGTCTACTCCGTCCACGCCGGCCTGCTCCAGCGCTCTGACCGCGGCCTCTCGGGCCAAATCGGCGAGGCTCAGCTCGTAGTGTCTACCGACCTTGGTGAACCCGATGCCACTCACGTAAGAGACCAAGCCGACTTCACCACCTCACTCTCCGCAAGAGTCCGCGAGCTCTGGCGTAGACCGCGTAGTCCACGACTACGCCCTTAGATAGCCAGTCGTCGACCTTGGGAGCGGCTTCTCTCGCTCTGCGCGCACGCTCCGTGAGCACGATCGAGTAAGCGTCGGCTCCCGCGCCGCTGCCGAAAGGCGCGAGCAGAATCCTCGAGCCGGGCTCGGCGATCTCGAGGATCCTGGCCAATCCCATGAGGGCGCTCGCGTTGTAGCTATTGCCTATCCTGCTCACGACGAGACCCGGCTCTACTTTCTCGCGGGGGAAGCCTAACCTCTCGGCCACGCGCAGAGGGAAGCGCGCATTGGGCTGGTGGAAGACGACGAAATCGAAGTCGCCCGGTCTCAGCCCGGTCTTCTCGAGGAGTCCCCGCACTGCGCCAATGATGTGGGCGAAGTATGCCGGCTCGCCCGTGAACCCCTCCGCGTGTAGCGGGAAAAGAGCCGTTGACCTCCTCCAGAAGTCCGTGGTATCCGTGACGTACGAGTGTGATGCCTCGAAGATCGCCGCCGAGCTCTCGGCCGGTCCGACCAAGATAGCCACAGCGGCGCTAGACGCCGTGAACTCGAGCACGTCGCCCGGGTTGGCCTGAGCCGTATCGCTGCCGATCACCAGCGAATACTTCACCATGTTTGAGGCTACGAGACCTATGCTCGCTCTTAGTCCCTCGCTCGCAGCGCGACAGGCGAACTCGAGGTCGCTGGCCATAGTATGAGGCGTGATCCCCAGCGCCTCGGCCACTACGGCTGCGCTAGGCTTAACCGCGTAGGGCTTCGACTCCGTCCCGAAGAACACCGCTCCTACTTCTCTCCCCTCGATGCACGCCCTGGCGAGGGCCCCGAGAGCCGCCTCGACGCCCATCGTCACGGCGTCCTCGTCGATCCAGGCCAGGCTCTTCTCCGACACGCCGAGCCCCAGCCACCCTCCCGGCGGGTGTCCCCAGACTCTGGCAAATTCCTCGGCTCGCACCCTTAGCCTGGGCACGTAGGTGCCCCAGCCTGCTATGCCGACCCTCGACTCCGGGAGGCCGCCGTCCAAGGCTAGACCCTCAGGCGCAGAGGCACGGTCTCCAGGCCGCGCGCTCTCAACTCAGCGCGCACGAGCGATACGCCAGCAACCATGCTCTCGAGCTTAGCCCGAGCGACCCTCCTAGGCAGGAGCTTCAGGCCGCAGTCCGGGTTCACGTATATCATATCTGGAGGAACGTACTCCATAGCCTTCCTCAGAGCCCTGGCGATTTCTTCCGGCTCCTCGACGCGTTTACTGTGCACATCCACGACTCCAAACCCCAGCTCCTTTGAGAAGCCTCTGAGCATCGCCAGGTCTCGGAAGCCTCTGTTGGCGAATTCGAGTACCAGTTGACTGATATTCTTGAGTCTATCGACGTGAGGCGTCAATAGGTTGTAATCGCTGTAGCAGACGTGGAGCGCTATCTTCGCATTAACGCCGTTGGCCATTTCATCTATGAGCTCTATGGCCCACTCCACCTCATTGGGATGAGTAGTCAACGCGGGCTCGTCTATCTGAATGAAGACCGCCCCATGATCTGCGAGAGCCGAGATCTCCGCTTTGATTATCTTAGAGAGCTCCCTGACGAGTTCTTCCTTTGTCTCGTAGTATTCGTTGAAGCTCCAATCCGCTATGGTATAAGGGCCTGTTATCGTGACCTTCACGATGGGTCTCGTGCTGATCCTCTTGAGGTAAAAGTACTCCTCTAAGACGATGGGCTGCTTGTACTCGAGCTTAGAGACCACGGCCGGCTTGTTGAAGAAGTTGTTGTTCCAGACTCGCACGGGGCCGTAGAACTTGAAGCCCCCTATGCGCTCGGCGAAGTACTCGACCATCTCGTCTCTGCGTTGCTCGCCGTCCGATGGGATATCGATTCCCGCCAGCTCCTGCTCGCGGACCGCCGCGACGACGGCGTCATCGAGTGCCTCCAAAAGTTGATCTTCGTCAACCTTGCCGTAGCGCCTCAGCTTGAGCATTCTCTTGAGCCAGGCTGGTCTGGGGTAACTGCCGACGACCGTGGTGGGCAAGATGGGCAGCTCCACGTGGTCTCACCTCGCACTCTCCAACCCTCTCTTTAGTCTCCCCAGCAGTCTCAGCTTCTTGTAGGCTACGCTCTCCGGCAGGAACTCTAGTGTGGTATTGGTGGACAGAATTACGCTCTCGGGCCCGCTCAGCTCCTCGACGAGCCTCCTCAATGCATCGATTTTCTCCATCAACGTGCTCCTGGCATCGATTATGCCAAGCTGAACCCTCCCTCTCAGCTCCCGCGCCAATTCGATGTCTTCGCGGCTCTCGACGAGATCTAGCCCGAGCGTCACGCGCTTCGGAGCCTCCGCGGCTAGCTTCCTCGGGAATGAGCCGAAATAGACTATCAAGTGCAATTTCTCCTGCTCCCTTTCAGACAAGGTTCCCAGCGCCTGTTTGTAGGCGTCGAGCACGCCTCCGTCGAGTTTCGAGAGGCGAGTCAGAGAGGGGTCGTGGACCTCGAGTATCACGTCGCGACCCGACGCGAGCTCGAGCATCGGAGCGAGGATCCTCGCGAAGTAGTCCATTGCGAGGTCTGCGCGAGAATTATAGGGCGCGGAGGGCTCGATTAGGGCGAGATCGGCGAAGGTAGCGGGTCCTGGCACCGGGAGCCTCAGCTTCCTCCTTAGAAGCCTCCGCAGTCTTTCCCCTAGCTCAATACGACGGAGGAGTCTCGCTGGGGTCTCAGTCAACCCGATACGTTCTCTAACGATCGGCTGCCTCACGAAGAAGTTGTTCTCGAAGAATCTAACGAGACCGCCCACTTCTACGCCGACCAGGTCCTTGATGAAGGGGTTCAATATATCGTCGCACAGGTACATGCCGTCAGTGACGTAGTCGGGGAGGTCTCTGGAGAGCCTGGAGAACGTCCTCGCCGTTATCTCGACCGCCTTCTCGAAGAGCTCGTCTTCGCTGATCAAGCCCTTCTCGTGCTTCCTGATTAGGCTGGCGTATCTCATCGTGCGCGGAATGCCGCCAGTTAGGGAGGTCTCAACGACGAGGCCGCTCGCCAAAGAATGCACGCCTCTTCCTCAGGCCGCGCTGATCTGAGTTATATCGTTTCTTCCGTCTTCGACTCATTTATTTATGTTCAATTAAATGAAATTCCGCGGGGAACTCGGAGACTTGAGGCTGCGCAGAGCAGTCGATAGAAGCGAGGTCGGCGTCGTGGTTTTGATCCCCTTCCTGGAGCTCACGTTGAGCTGGAGAGATAGCAAGCGCGAAGTAGCGGTGGAGAACCACTTCATAGGCAGACTAGAGCCGATTTATCGTGTGTTGATGGTCGCGAGCCCTCTTCCGAGACCGAGCGCGGTGGCCCCCACAACGTCTTGGCTCTACCTCGAGCCGCTCTGCGATACGCCCGAAGAGATGCTCGACCTCCTCGAGGAGGGCTATCGCCGCGTCCTCGAAGCTCGAGAGGGCGAGGCGACCTCGCCTGGTGATGGCCGGCGACGCTTGAGAGGACTCGGCGGAGAGGCGCTTAGGCTCGCGTTCGGCTCGACCCGAGGCGAAGACGAGATCGCCAGGGGCCTGGTCGAGAGCGCGAAGTGGAGCATGCTAAGGGATCTCTACGAGTCGTCGGTCTTTCCGAGCGGGAAGAGGCCCCGCTGCCTTTGCGGAGAGAAGCTCGCGGTGCCCGTGCGCTATGATCCATCGATAAAGAGCTTCCGCGAGCTCGAGAGAGGACACTCGAGAGTGGTGAGAGTGTTGAATGCCTTAATCGCTAGCGGATTGCTCGAGCCCTCGATATCACAGCTAGACTAAAATATCAAAATAATAATTTATAATTACAATATCTTCTCGAACGCGCAGCGAAGCTCTTTAATCATGAAGCTTGAGAGACCGAGCTCGAGGCGGGCCTCGAATAGAGCCAGCACGCCACGAACCTGCCCGGCTCGACCTCGATCAATGGGGGCTCCTCCATTTCGCAGAGTCCGCGGAGCCTCTCTCTGTTCTCATCGAGAGCGACGCACCTGGGGTGGAATCTGCAACCCCTTGGCACATTGATGGGACTAGGCACTTCTCCCTTCACCGGCAGAGGACGTTGCCTCAGCCTATTACTCGGATCGGGCTCCGGCACGGCTGCGACGAGGGCTCTTGCGTAGGGATGCAGAGGGGCCTCTATGATCTCGCCGGGCTTCCCAAGCTCGACTATCTTGCCTAAATACATCACAGCTATCTTATCGCATACGTACCTGGCGACGGCCAAGTCGTGGGTTATGAATATGTACGTCAGGCCGAGCCTGTTTTTGAGGCTCAACATGAGCTCGAGTATCTCGGCTCGTATCGATACATCCAACATCGAGACGGGCTCGTCGGCTACGACGAGCTTAGGCTCAATTACTAAGGCTCTGGCTATAGCGACTCTCTGCCTCTGCCCACCGCTTAGCTGATGCGGGTACCTGCGAGCTATTTCCTCGGCTGGGCTCAGCTTGACGCTTTCCAACGCTCTTAGCGCGCGCTCTCTCCTCTCGGCCGGGTCCATGTCGGGGAAGTGCGCGCGGAGAGGCTCCTCGACTATATCCCCGATGGTGAATCTAGGGTTCAAGCTGGCGAAGGGATCCTGATGTATTAACTGAAGCTCTCGGCGCAGGATCCTAGCGGCTTCCGACCTGATAACCGCCATGTTGACTCTCTCGTTTACTATGGGCGCGCCGCTTCTCGAGAGCTCGTTTAGAATCTTCTCTGTGGGTTTGTAGAGCACACTACCCGACGTGATAGGCACGAGGCCTAGCACGGCCCTTCCCAGCGTGCTCTTGCCGCAGCCGCTTTCCCCCACTACGCAGAACGTCTCGCCTTCTCCCACATCGAAGGTGACGCCGTCTACCGCCCTCACGTACTTGCCGGGTCTTCTCGCGAAAAACTCAACGAGAGTCCGTCTTAACGAGAACCAGACGCGAAGGTCGCGAACGGCGAGGAGGGAGTCGTTGGAGGTCACTAAGTTCACCCGCCCACGAGCCAGCACCTAGAATAGTGGCCTTTCTCGACCTCAACTAGGGGGGGCTCTTCTCTCTTACAGAGCTCCGTTGCGAGCTTACACCTCGGGTGAAAAACGCAACCGCTGGGCGGATTGATCAGATTTGGGGGCTCCCCCGGTATGTACTCTAATTTATTGAGCTGACCGCGCAATCTCGGTACGCTCCTCAAGAGCCCCTCAGTGTAGGGGTGAGTTGGCCGCCTCAGTAGAGAGTCGGCAGGGCCGAGTTCCATGATTTTCCCCCCGTACATGACCAAGACCTTATCCGCCAGCTCCGCCACGACGCTTAGGTCATGCGTTATCAATACGTAGCTGAGGCTTCTCTCTTCCCTGAGTCTCTTCATCAGATTTAGTATCTGCGCCTGCACTACCACGTCGAGGGCCGTCGTGGGTTCGTCTGCGATGACGACCGGTGGATTGAGAGCGAGAGCCATAGCTATCACCACCCTCTGCTTCATGCCCCCGCTGAGCTCGTGAGGATACCTATGCACCACCTCCGGGCTGAGCCCAACGTTAGGCAAAAGGGCTTTAGCTCTCTCGAACGCCTCGCGCTTCGTGAGGCCCAAGTGATACATGAAGATTCGAGCGAGTTGTTGCCCCACCGAGTAGACCGGATTCAGAGCGTTCATGGCCCCCTGGAATATCATGCTAATCTTCTTCCACAAGACGGCGCGTCTCAGCTTCTCTCGGTCGAGAGACGTTATCTCCACTCCATCGACGAAGACTCTGCCGCTCACGATTCTGCCAGGAGGGGGGGCGAGACCCATCAAGCTCCACGCTAGCGTGCTCTTGCCGCAGCCGCTTTCCCCCACCACGCCCAAGGTCTCTCCTCTGCTCAATTCGAAGGAGACGTCCTCAACGGCTCGGACCACCCCGCGCAGCGTGAAGAATCGAGTGGTCAGATTTCTGACCTCCAAGACCATAGACAGAGCGAAGCACCTCTCGGCCTCTCGAGCGCGTCCTCGCTCCTCAACGCTCGCTCTCTCTTACCCCGAAAAACTTAACGGGCTAGTCCCCCCCAAGTCCCGAGCGACTGGAATGAAGCTCCGCCCAGAGTCTGTGGGGCTTAAGCTGCGCGGGAAGATAGCCGAGATAGAGAGGCCGCTCCCGCTTATTGGACACATAGCTTTTGGCGTAATCGATCGAGGATACAACATAGTTCAAGTGAGAGCCACGAGCCTTTGCGTTCTCTCGTGTAGGTTTTGCAGCGTGGGCGCCGGACCGTCTAGTCAGAGGAGGCTTGAATTCATGTTGAGAGACCCCGAGTGGCTTGTTGCGTGGCTCAGACGCGTCCATAAGCACAAAGGCAAATTCCACGTGCTGTTCGATGCGGTCGGCGAGCCTCTCACACATCCCGCGCTGCCCGATTTCGTGGAAGAGGTATCGAAATCCGGGGTAGCTCTCTCAACGATAATCGAAACGAGACTCCACCCGGCCGACGAGAGCTTGCTCGAGAAGCTCGTCGAGGCTGGAGCCTCTCAGTTCAACGTCAGCATAGACTCGCTCGACCCCTCCAAGGCGAGGTGGCTAGCTGGTTCCGAGAGCTACGACGTGGAGAAGGTCGCGAAGCTCGTCGAATTTCTACACTTCGAGCTGGGGGTCAAGGTGCACCTGACTCCGCTCTGGCTGCCCGGCGTCAACGACTCCGACATAGAGCAGATAATCGAGTGGGCCCTGAGGCTGGGCCTTGGAAGGGGGATCCCCCCCGTTGGAGTGCAGAAATACGTGGCCCATAAGCGCGGTCGCAAGATGTCGGAGGCGAGAGAGTGGAGCTGGGATCGATTCTATAGGGAGCTCGAAAAACTCGAAGAGAAGTTCGGAGTGAGGCTCGCGCTGAGACCGGAAGATTATGGGCTCAATCCGGCTCCGCGCGTACCCCTCCCCTACAGACGCGGGGACACGGTGAAGCTCGTGGTAGTGAGCGAGGGCTGGTTGCCCGGCGAGATGTTAGCTGTCACGCTGAGCCTCGACAGAGTTTTCACCCTCTTGTGTAAGAGGGAAAGCTTCGAGGTTGGAGACGAAGTGGTTGCCAGAGTAATCGAGGACGAAGACGGCGTGATGATCGCGAGGCCGGTGTGAGGGCTCTTTCTAAGCTCTCGACAGTCTACTCAATACGGCGCCTCTCAGAGCCTCGGGTAGCTCTCGGAGCTTGTAAACCTTGTAACCGCGGGGGGGTCTGAGCACGGGCTTGCCGACGACGATTATCTTGGAGGGATCCGTCAGAGACGTAATGGACGGGTCTTCCTGACCTCGGAGCATTACTCTAACCTTAGCATATCTGCCCCCCACGTCGATGTAGACATATTTCCTGGAATTGCCCAAGGCCTCTCGCCCATCAATGCTGAGTCTATTGGTTATAAAAACGAATAGTTCGTGGGCCCGGGGGGATTCGAACCCCCGACCTCCCGGTTATCAGCCGGGCGCTCCGCCAGGCTGAGCTACGGGCCCCGGGTCACCTACCGTCAGAGGAATTTTAAGTTCTTGCGCTCGCGCGCCGTTTACGTCGCTCTCGACGCATTCGGCGCGGAGAAGCTCGCACCAAGCGTTATATTAACTGGGAACGGCACATCTCTTCGCGCGTGACGAGAGAACCCGGGCCGTTTATCTATTAGGAGCGGGCGAGGAGAGGCCCGCTGTGACGAGAGGCCCTCTTCTCCGGAGGCTCCTCGAGATCACTTGCCCAGCGCCGCTATTCTCCTGAGTATATCGGTGCGCGTGACTATGCCGACGGGATTGCCGAGGGCGTCGACCACTATGAGTCTGCCAACATTGTATAGGTCCATCAATCTGACGGCGTCGAGCACGTCCTCGTCTTCTCTAATAGTCACGACGCTTCTCTTCATGTAGTCGCTCACTTTGGCATTGATTTTTCCCTCGCTGAAGGCTTTGGCCACGTCGGTGGTGGTCACTATCCCAACGATCTTGTCCCCCTCTACCACGGGCGCACCTCGTATTCTGTTCTCGAAGAACAGC
Source organism: Fervidicoccaceae archaeon (assembly GCA_038878695.1). Taxonomy (NCBI): domain Archaea; kingdom Thermoproteati; phylum Thermoproteota; class Thermoprotei; order Fervidicoccales; family Fervidicoccaceae; species Fervidicoccaceae archaeon. The sequence continues at coordinate 1,740 of JAVZVD010000003.1, read as the reverse complement.
TTGGCCACCTCACGCAGGTAGTCGGTCGGCTTAATCGTTATGAGCTTCCTCGTGGCGATCCTCCCCACGGTCTCTCTGGGTATACTCACCAGCCTCTTGATTAGTACGATTGCCTGTCCGCTCGCCCTATCTATTTGGAGGAGCCTTCCCTCTATGGTAAGCCTGGTGTGCGGGGCCGGGCCTACTTTGATTTCGTCGCCTTCCTTGAGTTCGTCGAGCACCCCGCCGAGCTTGAGGACGGCCTTGCCACCCTCCGGGTTGAGGAGGTCGAGGATCTCGATCGAGTAAGCGGCGGCGTTGAGCTCTCTGTCGTCTTTCCAGACCCTGAGGATCCCGTAGGAAGGGAGCGGGGGAGCCTTCACGATCTCAAGGGCCTTGAGAGTGGGCACGTAGCCGCCGCTCGGGCCGGTTTTGCTCTCCAACAAGCCCAGGCTCCTCAACGTCGATATTATGTTCCTCACGGTGCCCTCGTCCTTGCCAACGAGATTCGCTATCTCGACGCTCTTCACCAGTCTCTTCTTCTCCTCGTATAATTTGACCAACGCCTCCAGTATCTCTCGCTGAGCCGAGGAGAGCCTATACATGCTGTTCTTCACCCAGTGTGCTTTCACTTGATAATGATTTATAATTATTTCCACTATTTATAATTTTTCGTCGGAGTCCTAGCTCTCTGGAGGAGAGAAAAATTTATATAGAAGCATAGAATTAAACCTCCCTGCGGCCACATAGGGAGTCAACGAGGTGGATTAGATCTTGGCCTACGAACCGACGGGTATCCCGGTTCTAATACTCAAAGAGGGGGCCCAGAGGACCGCCGGTAGAGATGCGCTCCGCACTAACATTTTGGTCGCCAGGGCCGTAGCCGAGGCCCTCAAGACCACCTACGGGCCCAAGGGCATGGACAAGATGTTGGTCGACAGCCTGGGCGACATAACCATCACCAACGACGGTGCGACGATCCTCGATAAGATGGATGTGCAGCATCCTGTGGCCAAGATGCTGGTCCAGGCCGCTAAGGGGCAAGACGAGGAGGTCGGAGACGGCACGAAGACTGCCGTCATATTGGCTGGAGAGCTCTTGAAGGCCGCCGAGGAGCTCTACGATAAGGGGATCCATCCGACCATAATTGTGTCTGGCTACAAGAAGGCCGCCGAGGAGGCTGTCAGAGTGATCGACGAAATAGCCGTGCCCATAGACGTGGCGGATCGCGAGAAGCTCATCAAGGTGGCGGAGACCGCTCTGAGCAGCAAGGCCGTGCACGCCGCCCGCAGGAAGATTGCCGAGATCGCTGTCGACGCGATCCTCAAGGTGGCTGAGAAGAGAGGAGACAGGTGGTACGTCGATCTCGACAATGTGCAGATCGTGAAGAAGCACGGGGGCAGTCTTCTCGACACGATGCTAGTCGACGGCATAATCCTCGACAAAGAGGTGGTGCACCCCGGCATGCCGAAGAGGGTCGAGAAGGCTAAGATAGCGCTGATCGACGCGCCGCTCGAGGTAGAGAAGCCCGAAATCGACGCCGAGATCAGGATCTCGGACCCGACTCAGATGAGGAGATTCCTCGAGGAAGAGGAGAGGATCCTAAGGAGCATGGTCGACAAGATCGCCGAGGCCGGAGCCAATGTCGTGATATGCCAGAAGGGGATAGACGACGTGGCTCAGCACTTCCTCGCCAAGAGGGGCATACTCGCGGTGAGGAGGGTCAAGAGGAGCGACATGGAGAAGCTCGAGAGGGCTACC